>JAFYKS010000198.1 GCA_017537495.1 Bacillota bacterium
CATCCAGGTGCGGTGCATCTGCAACCATGATGAAGAACTGGGAACCTGCGGAGTCCGGATGCATTGCTCTTGCCATGGACAGAACGCCTCTTTCGTGCTTCAGATTGTTTTCAACACCGTTTGCTCTGAATTCGCCCTTGATGTTCCAGCCTGGACCGCCAGTACCGGTACCGTTCGGGCAGCCGCCCTGAATCATGAAGCCAGGGATTACTCTGTGGAATTCCAGGCCATTGTAGAAACCGCTGTTAGCCAGCTTTTCAAAGTTTTCTACAGAGATTGGTGCGATTTCTGGGTACAGTTCGCCGGTCATTACGCCGCCGTTTTCCATTTCAAAAATTACTTTTTTCATTGTATTTTCTTCCTTCCTGTTGTGTTACATTTCGTTTCTATAAAATCATGCCGCTGCAGAGCACAGCGCCCACAGCCCCCATGATGAGAATCAGTTTGACTGCACTGACTTTGAACCGGCTGACCAGAATCAGGGTGGTCAGGGTGATCAGCACAGGGATGGGATCGATTGCCGCCGCCAGCCCGGCAAAATCTGCAATCTCCGCAAATTCCACCTTCAGCAGGGCTGTTTCCCCGATAAAGAATGCTCCCGCCGCAATCATGCCGACGGTAACCGGCCGGATGCCCTTAAAAGCTCCGTCCATAATTCTGTTATTCCGGTACATGGTCATGAACTTCACCACCAGGGCCACCAGAATAAAGGATGGTGCTGCCACGCCAATGGTTGCCGCTGCAGAACCTGCCACACCTGCCACCTTAAATCCCACAAAGGTAGCCGCGTTGACCGCAATGGGGCCCGGGGTCGCCTGTGAAATGGCGAACAGGTTTGCAAATTCCTCCGGCGCCATGTCGGAGAAGGTCAGCACACTCTGGTAGATCATGGGCAGAATCGCCATACCGCCGCCGAATCCGATGATACCAATCTTAAAGAAGGTGAAGAACAGATTCCAGATTGTGAGAAGTGAAGTCATTACTTTTCACCTCCCAGGCTGCGGGTGTTTTGCCAGGTGGAGTAGAGAATGCCCACAGCGATACCGGCCAGAATGGCCCACACTGCACTGACATCAAATACAGCAATCGCCACAAAGGCACAGCCTGCCACAATCCACGCAAAGGCGGATTTCAGCACCTGCTTCCCCAGCTTGATGGCTGCCCAGAGAATCAGTCCGGCCGATGCCGCATTGATTCCGGTCAGAGCGCCCTGCACGTAAGGATTCTCATTGAAGCCCTCAAGTACACATACCACCAGAATGATGATTATAAACGACGGAAGTACCATTCCGAAAGTTGCCGCAAGTGCACCCCGCAGTCCCTTCAGAAAATAACCGGTGTAGGTGGCCATGTTGATGGCGATGACACCGGGCAGACCCTGGCTCACCGCCAGACAGTCCACCACTTCATCTTCCGTCATCCATCCGTACTCTTTGCACATCTTGTCCTGCAGCAGAGGCACCATGGCCATCCCGCCGCCGAAGGTGAACAGGCCCAGTTTGAAGAAGGCCGAAAAGAGCCGGAAATATATGTTTTGTGAGAATTTATTCTTCTCCATGATGTTTCTCCGTCCGATGCGGAATTACATACCGTATCTTTCTGCGTTAACCAGAGCGATGCAGTCTGCGATTGCTTCTTCGATAGTCTTTTCGGACTTTTCGGATTCGCGTCTCAGCTTGTATTCCACTACGCCTTCCGGTGCTCTCTTACCTACGGTAATTCTTACCGGAATACCCAGCAGGTCAGCATCCTTGAACTTTACGCCAGGACGTTCGTTTCTGTCGTCCAGCAGAACTTCCACGCCTGCTCTCTGCAGTTCTTCGTAGATTCTTTCTGCAGCAGCAGCCTGTTCTTCGTCCTTGATGTTTACCAGGGAGATGATTGCATGGTATGGAGCCACGGACATAGGCCAGATGATACCGTCTTCATCGTGGTGCTGTTCTACAACTGCGGACAGGGTTCTGGTAACACCGATACCGTAGCAGCCCATTACGATCAGCTGATCCTTCTGGTTTTCATCCTTGTAAGTTGCATTCATTGCTGCGGAGTACTTGGTACCCAGCTTGAATACCTGACCTACTTCGATACCTCTTGCGTGCTTGATTGGTGCGCCGCATACAGGACATGCATCGCCAACCTTCAGAGTCTTCAGGTCGCATACGATGTCGCCCTTGTAGTCTCTGCCGTAGTTTACATTCTTAATGTGGTGATCTGCCTTGCAAGCACCTGCACACAGGTTCTTCAGGCCAACCAGTTCGCTGTCTACTACGATCTTGCAGTCGTGCAGACCTACAGGACCTGTGAAGCCGCCAACTGCACCTGTTACAGCACCCATCTTTTCTTCGTCAGCGAATTCGATGGAGTGTTCAGGAATGTTCAGAGCGTTTACCAGCTTAACCATGTTCAGTTCGCGGTCGCCTCTGATGAAAGCAGCTACGTAACCGTTCTGCTTGCCTTCTTCGTCATAAGTTACGAACAGCAGAGCCTTGATGGTCTTTTCCTGAGGCAGACCCAGGAAGTTAGCAACTTCTTCGATAGTCTTGGTACCAGGAGTGTATACTTCTTCCATTTCCAGCATTGCTACATCGTCGCCGTCTGCTGCTGCATCCACACATGCTGCTCTTTCTACTGTTGCAGCCATTTCACAGCTGTCGCAGTATGCGATTTCACTTTCACCTACTTCAGACAGTGCAGTAAATTCGTGGGAACCGCTGCCGCCGATCGCACCGGTGTCAGCTTCTACCGGACGGAACTTCAGACCGCATCTGGTAAATACTCTTTCGTAAGCTTCATACATTTCATTGTAGCTCTTGTCCAGACCTTCGTAGTCCTTGTCAAAGGAGTAAGCGTCCTTCATGATGAACTCACGGCTTCTCATCAGACCGAATCTAGGACGAGCTTCGTCTCTGTACTTGGTCTGAATCTGATACAGGTTCATAGGCAGCTGTCTGTGGGAAGTTACGTCGTTTCTGATAATGTCAGTGAATACTTCTTCGTGAGTTGGACCCAGGCAGAATTCTCTCTGGTTTCTGTCCTTTACTCTCCACATTTCAGGACCGTATGCGAACCATCTGCCGGATTCCTGCCACAGTTCTGCAGGCTGCAGAGCGGACATGTGAATTTCCTGTGCGCCCTTGCCATCCATTTCCTGACGGATGATGTCTTCAATCTTGCGGATGGATCTCCAGCCCAGCGGCATGAAGCCGTAAACACCGGAAACCAGCTTTCTGATCATGCCGGTTCTCAGCAGCAGAATATGGCTGGCAATTTCTGCTTCATTTGGAACTTCTCTTAAAGTCTTAATGTGCATCTTGGATAATTTCATTGCTTTTTATCTCCTGTCTTTTATTGTCGCAAATTAGTGTTTTGATTTTATGATACATGCGGCTTCGGCTGCAATGCCTTCCCCACGTCCCGTAAAGCCCAGCTTTTCGGTGGTGGTAGCCTTCACATTAATCTGTCTGATATCTGCACCCAGTACGGCTGCCAGATTTTCTTCCATCTGGCTGATGTACCCGGCCAGTTTCGGACGCTGTGCGATGATGGTCACATCAGCATTTCCCAGTTCGTATCCCGCTTCATGAATCCGCTGGTTTACGATTTCCAGCAGTTTCAGGCTGGATATGCCCTTGTACTGTGGATCTGTGTCCGGGAAGTGACGTCCGATGTCCCCCAGCCCTGCTGCACCCAGCAAAGCATCCATGAGAGCGTGTGCCATCACATCGGCGTCGGAGTGGCCATCCAGGCCTTTTTCGTACGGAATGTCCACACCGCCCAGAATCAGCTTCCTGCCTTCTGTCAGCCGGTGTACGTCATATCCGGTTCCTACCCTGATTTCCATTGGCAGGTCCTCCCTTGTGGTGATTTTAATATTGGCGTAGTCGCCTTCGGTCAGCAGGATGGTCTGTCCGATCCGTTCTGCCAGTCCGGCATCGTCGGTTCCCAGGAATCCGTCCCGGTATGCCGCTTCGTAAGCCTTTCTCAGAATTTCACTGGCAAAGCCCTGCGGAGTCTGCACCTGGAAGAGTGTTTTTCGGTCCAGAGTGCGGCTTCCGCCTTCTGCCTACGTCTGTCGGTCCGTCTCCTTGCTGGCTACGGCAGGAACTGCTGCGCCTGCGGATTTTGCTCCGGCGAGAACCCCCTCGATGACTGCATCAGTCACGTAAGGACGAACCCCGTCATGGATTAGCACCAGCTCACCCTCCGGAATCCTGCGCACCGCTTCCCAGACCGTGTCCTGACGTTCCTTCCCGCCAGGAAGGATGCTGCGTACCTTTTCAAAAGGCCTGCAAAGTTCTTCACAGAATTCCACGAAGTCCCGGCCCGTGAGGACCAGAATATCATCTACGTAAGGATTCTTCTCGAATACTGCGACGGTGGTTTCCAGAATGGTTCTGC
>JAFYKS010000199.1 GCA_017537495.1 Bacillota bacterium
CCGCAAGCACGTGGACATGGGCGCAAAGAAGCCTGTAGGCCCTTGGTTTGAATTCGCAAGCCAGTACGTATTCTGCGGCCTGACCATTGCGGTTCTGGTTCTGGGTACTCTGCTGGGCGGTATTGGCTAGTTCAAAGCCGCTTCGCAAAATATGCAATCAAAAAGAGTTGTCTCAATGGAGGCAACTCTTCTTTTTTTCGGCATAGCCGTTAATATTCAGTTCAGTTACAGCTGTTCCAGCCCGCTGCTTACGCTGTGCTTTACACGGTCCGCTTCTTCGGCAGACTTGGCATCGTTCCAGTGATCCATGGTACCTACCAGGTAGCCGGTGATGCGGCGGATTCTTTCGAATGGAGCCGGTTCAAATTCATAGTTTAAATCAGCAAACTCTCCGTCGATGGTCACCTCCAGAGACTTCAGTTTGCGGTTATATTTCTTTTCCAGATAGTCAACGTATGCCTGCATTTCCTTATCAGGCGCATTTCCTGTAATCTTAATGCCCATCGGTGTAATCCTCCCTTTTTATCCAATATCGCTCCATTGCGATTTACCATCATGTAGCGGAAGTTCTCCGCTGTTGTTCATATTATACCACCACATGTAGTGGATTAATCATCTAATGAAAGAAATCTCTGAAAATCAGAAGCAGCAGATTATTGTCGTAAAGACTGCCTGCGATTCTGGATTCTGCAAAAGATGCCATCAGTGTTTCGGACAGACCTGGCATGAAGAGGGCTGTAACCGGTACGATAAGTGCCAGGAACACAAAGACATAGAAGAGACCGCTGATCAGACCCATAATGCCGCCCAGCAGCCAGTCCAGAAGACCGAAGAAACCGCCATTGTACTGTTTTGAAAAGAGACGGGTCAGGACCGAGCAAACAAGCCCCACCGCCAGAACGATGAGGAAGAAGGACACCATGGACAGGAACATACCGGAAAGACTGGCCGCCCCTTCTCCTGCAAGAGACCCCGTGAGCGACAGGGTTTCCTTCTGCAGCATTTCCGGAAGTGCAGCGTAAAGATCCGTTTCTGCCCAGGCGGATGACAGAGTATCTGCCATTCTTTTCTGAAGCGTTTCCTCTATCCAAATCCCCAAACCTGTCTTCTCCAGAAGCCAGTCCCGAAGATCATCACAGAAGAATACCCCCAGCACAATCGATGCAATAACCCGTATGAAGTTGATGATGGTGAGAGCAAAGCCCTTGCGCATGGAAAGAATCACTGCACCGAAGAAGATAATCCCTACCATTATATCCATTACCATATGAATAGCACCCCCTGATGGAACATAATATATTATGTATGATTCTACATGAAAGGGCGGAAGAAAGCAATGGATAATCGGAATAACGGGTATGGTCCGCTCCTGCTGCTCCTGAGCCAGCTTATGGGAGGTGCCCGGCAAAATCCCCCGGTGCAGGCTGCAGCGGACGCCGAAACACTGCAGATGACCGAAGGGGAGTTTCGGGGGAGAGCAGATGCTGAAAGAAGCTATTTTGCGCAGGATGAAACAGAATGCACCTGGCGCAGAGAAGAACGGGTGGAAATGCTGGCAGACTTCTGCCGGGAAGGATACGCCATGGCTCGCCGCCACGGCCATTTTCTGGTGGGTACAGGGAGCCGTGGAAGTTTCCTGGCCATACCGGGACGGTTTCTTCTGGAAGAGCAGCCTGCGGGCGGAGTGACCGGGTTTACACTGTGGCAGCCGCTGGCCGGCGGGGAAGAACTCTTTGACAGCCTGGAAAACCTGTCAGAAAACCAGGCAAGGGATGTTTATGGATACTGGATTGCCGCTTTGGACCCGGATACATTGAAACTGTCGGAAGTTTGAATGAATTTTGTATGCAAAATACAGTTGAATCTCTGTGGAATTTGTGATATGATGACTTAGTATGGAAACGTATATGTCAGAAGCCCTGAAAGAGGCGGAAAAGGCCAGAGCGCTGGGAGAAATCCCTATAGGTGCGGTCATTGTGCGTGACGGAGAGATTATCGGACGAGGTCATAATCTGACGGAGACTGAGAAGGATCCTACAGCACATGCTGAAATGGTTGCCATCCGGGAAGCGGCGAAAGCTCTTGGGGGATGGAGACTGACGGGCTGCCAGATGTATGTGACAGTGGAACCCTGCTGTATGTGCGCAGGTGCTGCTGTCTGGGCCAGAATCGAAAAACTGTACGTAGGAGCTACAGAACCCAAGAGCGGTGCCTGCGGCTCTCTCTATAACATCGTACAGGATGAACGGCTCAACCACTGCATGGAAGTTGAAACTGGACTCATGGAAGACCAGTGCCGACATATAATGAAATCCTTTTTCCGGGAGCGGAGAAAGGAAATAAAGCGGACAGGAAACTGGAAACAGGTCCGCCTTACGAAAGAAAAGGAATCGGAGGAAACGAAGGAATGAAACGAGTAGGCAAAATTTTAAGCCTGGTAATGCTGATGGTTGTTCTGTCAACCTCTCTGGGTTTTGCAGGTACACTGAACCTGATGGAAACCTATCCTGCAGACGGTGCAACCGGGACTGCTATTGAAAATGTTTCTGTAAAGCTGTATTTCGATACAGAATTCACGGAAGAAAAAGTTGGTAAGGAAAATGCAGACGCATTCAAGCTGTTTGGTCCTGATGGAACCAAGCTGCCAATCAAAGTGCTGTATCCGCCTAAGGAAGATGGCGTAGTACTGGTACTGCTGGATACCACTTATGATGGCGACGGCGACGGCAAGGCTGATTATATGAATGCAGTTCAGAATTCTGAATATAAGCTGGTAGTTTCTGCAAACCTGATGGACGACGAAGGAAACCGTCTGGGTCAGGATAAGGCTGTAAGATTCACCACTATCAACCAGTCCCTGTCCATGGGTATGAACATGGCTATGATGACAGTAATGATGGTAGGTATGGTGGTAGTATCCAGCAAGCAGACCAAGAAGCAGGTTGAAGAAATGAAGAAGCAGGCTGCTGAAGAAGCCTTCAACCCATACAAGGAAGCGAAGAGAACAGGCAAGTCCGTTCAGGAAGTTATCGCGCTGCACGAAAAGGAAGTAGCAAAGAAGGAAGCCAAGGAAGCGAGAAAAGCTGCCAAGGACGAAGACGATGACTATGAATGGATTGACATCAATACATACAGAGTAGGCAAGCCTAGAACTGTTCGTGAAGGCGGCAGCTCTTATATCACAGGCAGAAAGGCCATTGCAGAAGCCAAGAAAGCGGAAGAAGCCGCAAGAAAGGCTGCAAAGGCTGCTCAGAAGCGCAACGTGAAAAAGGGCAAAGGCAAGAAGAAATAACGGAATCAAATAAACTACCGTCAGAATGAGAGGCAAGTCCTCTCATTTTGACTACCATGAACCTGATTTATTCACGAATCTGATTTACCGTTTGCGAGGGAAAGACCATGAGAGAAATTGATTTAAAATCCTATGCGAAAGTAAACTTATCTCTGGATGTAACCGGAACCCGTCCCGATGGATATCACGACCTGTCCTCTGTAATGCAGAGAATTTCTCTGTATGACCGGATTCATATGGAATGGGTCTGCCAGGAAGAGGGACCGGCAGGTGAAGAACCGGATATCCGCATCGAAGTGAAGACCAACCGGCCTTATCTGCCGGTGGACGAACGGAACCTGGCTTATAAGGCTGCGCAGATTATGATCCGCCATTTTGCAAAAGATGCAGGTGTGGGCAGCGGTATCATCCGCATTTCCATTACCAAGAGCATTCCGGTGGCAGCAGGCCTGGCCGGAGGAAGTGGAAATGGTGCGGCAGTACTGATCGGGCTGAACCGCCTCTGGAACCTGAAGCTGGATACCCGCCAGCTTTGCCGTGTCGGAGAAGAACTGGGATCCGACGTTCCTTTCTGCGTTCTGGTGCAGAACAGCCGTTACAGGGCGGCACTGGCTACCGGACGGGGAGAAGTTCTTCACCCTCTCAAAAAATGCATGAAGAAATACGTAGTACTGGCCAAGCCATCTTTTGGTGTGTCTACGAAAGAAGTTTTTAAATGCATCGACGATTACGAAATCACTCAGCGGCCGGATAACGGAGAGCTGATTCGCGGACTGGCTGCCGGAGATGACAGACTGGTCTATAAAAACATGATTAATGTTCTGGAACTGTACACTCTGGATCATTATGAACCTGTGGCACAGCTGAAGGAGATCTGCAGGACACAGACGCCTGCGGAAATGGTCCTCATGAGCGGCAGCGGGCCTACCGTATTTGCCGTATACGCATCTGAAAAAGAAGCGCGCAGTGCATGCCAGCTTCTCCGCGGCATGCGCTATGAGGCTTACTGGGCCGGCACAGACGGGAGATAAACTATTTAGAGGTGAAGGATAATGTTAAATTTCGATCTGCAGAATCACAGACCACTGCGTGAAATTGTATATGAAGAACTGAAGCGCCAGATTCTGGTGGGTGAAATTGCACCTGGAACCAGAATGATGGAAGTGGAACTGGCTGATGTGATGGGTGTGAGCCGCACGCCGGTGCGTGAAGCCATCCGTAAGCTGGAAAAGGAAGGCCTGGTTACCATCGAACCGCGGAAAGGCGCTTATGCTTCCAACATTTCCATCAAAGATATGGTGGATGTTCTGGAAGTCCGTCAGGGCCTGGAAGGCATGGCAGCAGCCATTGCATCCGGTAAAATTACAGAACGTCAGAAGGCAGAACTTCTGAATGTAGTCGAAAAATACAAGGCAGCGGTAGAGTCTGCCAATATTGAGGAAATCATCAAATATGATGAAGAGTTTCACTCCATGATTATCTCCATCAGCGGAAACAAGACTTTGATGCAGGTATTTTCCACCGTGCAGGAACTGGCACTCCGCTTCCGTTATATTTACTACGATGATTTCAACCGCTATGAAAGCATGCCGAGAGAACACCAGCTCATCGAAGAAGCTATCATGAGCGGGGATGCAGAAAAAGCAAGAGTAGCGGCAGGCGACCATGTTTCCAAACTGAAGGAATTCATTTTAAATGAAGGCGAAAAGGCTTTCGGAAACCTGCAGTAAAAAGACAAGCTCTTACAGGGCGGTCAGTGACAGATTCACTGGCCGCCTTTTTTATTGCTGAAATAGGCCATATCCCACAGAAGAAGATCCTCCGCCTTTTCCAGCAGCCGTCCACGGGAAAAGGCGGACAGACGACGGAACAGATGAAGGAGTTCCTGTTCGCCCTTCTCGACGGCACGACGGCTGGAAATCTCGACGGCGATAAGTTCCGGATCTGTAACCAGCAAAGTCTCTACAGGCAGACCATATATCTGCGCCAGGCTGTACAGTATTTCCGGGTCCGGACACCGTTTGCCACTTTCGTACAGGGCCAGAACTGAACGGTCCATCTGGAGCTTCTGGGCCAGGAAAGCCTGACTGTAACCCCTGATTGTTCGAAGCTGCTTCAGATTGGCAGCCAGTTTCATCTGTGTTTCGTATTTCATGTAAAGTCTCCTCCCGGGAACGGACCATTTTCCAAACCCTCTTTTCTGTTTTAAGAGTGCAGAACGGGAACAAAACGTTGCATAAAAGATAAATTTTCGGCAAAATACGTCATTTTTTAGCCTGACAGTTTGGAAATTAAACCTGTAGTTGGTGGTGTATTCCGGTAACCGTCAGTATCCTTTAAGAAAACAAAGGCATAAAAGGCAGAATATGGAGCTTTAAGATGACGGGATACCACAATATGACGGAATATACACTGAGAGAACTGGATATTAGAGAAATGGGGCGGCGTGTCCGCCTGCGCAGAGAACTGCTGGACTTGAGCAGGGATCAGCTGGCTGAGAAGATTGATGTATCCGGTCAGTTTATTGCAGATATCGAATACGGTCATAAGGGAATGTCGATTCAGACTTTATATAAACTGAGTCAGGCAATGAATGTATCGGCCGATTATTTTCTGGCCGGAAAGATCTATGGTGAAGACGACGAAGAGGCTATGCGTTTCCGGGAAGAAATCCGATCTACACTGGATAAATGCAATGCACAGCAGCTGAAGGGCGTCAGCCAGATTGTGCGTATCTTTGAAGATGGGACCAGGATGAAATAGGGTGAACCAGAACGAATTTCTGGACAGACTGTATCAGCAGGAGGGTTCGCTGCGTGTCTATCTCCGGTTTTGCGGTGTTCCTCAGCAGGAGATTGACGAAGTACTGCAGGATGTGCTTCTCACAGCATGGCGCAGGAGTGAGACCCTGAAGGACCCTGAGTGTCTGGAATCATGGCTCCGCACCATCGCTCGAAGAAAAGCATCCGGACATCTGCGGAAGATGAAAAGCTACTGGAAGCGGAACTGGCCTTTCAGCAGCTACGAAGAGTCCAGGGAAGAAGCCGGTCTGCCTGTTCCGGATGAGTTGGTGTACCGGGAAATGGAATCCTTTTCGGAAACGGAACTCTATGATCTGGTAATGGACCTGGGTGAACCGCCGGCAAGCATTCTAATACTGCATTATGTCTTTCGGGAAACCTACGAAGAAATTGCTCAGATGCTGCATATACCGGTGGGTACCGCGCGCAGCATCGCCAGTCGGAGCCGGGAAAAACTGAAGAAAAAGATACTGGAAAGGAGGGCCTGCCGATGAAGACAGAAAGCAGTAATAAGCTGGACGAAAAGCTGAGTGAAGCGCTGAGCCGGGC
>JAFYKS010000200.1 GCA_017537495.1 Bacillota bacterium
GGACCTGCTCTGCATTTCAGCCGGAAAGGTGGAATACTGACCATGCGTCAGCTGCTGCAGGTGCTGTACAATATCCGCGTGGCGAGCAACATGGTAACCTGGTTTAAGAGCGACCTTCCGGAACTGCCGATTCTCATGGGGATGGCGGAAGTGATTGCGACCTTCCCACGGCTTGCTGACAATATTGACCGATGCATCATTTCTGAAGATGAAATGGCTGATAATGCATCTCCGGAACTTCGCAGCATCCGGCGGAATATAGTACGCCAGAATGAAGCCATCCGCAACCGTCTGGGGCAGATTATTGCTTCCTCAGACAACAAAACTTTCCTGCAGGACGCTATCGTCACCATGCGTGACGGCCGTTATGTAGTACCGGTTAAGGCAGAGCACAGGGGGAAAATTGCGGGTATTGTTCATGACCAGTCCTCCACAGGAGCCACCATCTTTATCGAGCCACAGGTGATTGTAAACCTGAATAATGAGCTCCGTGAGCTGGAACTGGCGGAAAAGGCGGAAATGGAACGGATTCTGGCAGAACTGTCATCCAATGTGGCAGAACACTTCCATGATCTGGTGAACAACCAGAAGCTGCTGACGGAGATGGACGTCATCTTTGCCAAGGGCAAGCTGTCGGTGCAGATGGAAGCAGATGCACCGAATATGAATGAAAGCGGTCTGGTGAACCTGAAGCAGGCGCGCCATCCGCTGATTGACAGAAAGAAAGTGGTTCCGATTAATGTGTCTGTAGGAGGGACGGATTATTCCACTTTGATGGTAACCGGTCCCAACACAGGGGGCAAAACCGTAACGCTGAAGACGGTAGGCCTGCTGGCCATGATGGCGCAGAGCGGGCTTCACATTCCTGCACTGCCTTCCAGCCAGATGCCCGTATTCCAGCAGATTTATGCCGATATCGGGGATGAGCAGAGCATCGAGCAGAGTCTGTCCACCTTCTCTTCCCATATGAAGAATATTGTGGAAGTGGTGGAAAAGACAGGTGACCATACACTGGTGCTGCTGGATGAACTGGGAGCCGGTACTGACCCTACAGAAGGTGCAGCGCTGGCCATTGCCATTCTGGAACGGCTGCGCTGCGCGGGGGCGACAACCATTGCAACCACACATTACACAGAACTGAAAAAATATGCCCTTTCCACAAAGGGTGTTGAAAATGCTTCCATGGAATTCAATGTAGAGACTTTAAGTCCGACATATAAGCTTTCCATCGGAATACCGGGCAAGTCCAACGCCTTCGAAATTTCGAAGAAACTGGGTCTGCCGGAAGAAATCATAGAGCGCGCATCACGTCTTATCGAGAGAGGTGACATCGAGTTTGAAGATGTTATCAGCGCCATCGAAGAAGACAAAAAGCGTGCAGAGGCAGAACGCGACGAGGCCATTGCTCTCCGTATCTCCATGGAGAAACAGAAGGCAGAGCTGGAACGTCAGCAGAAAGCTCTCGAAAAAGAAAAAAAGGAAATTATCGCCAAGGCCAGAGAAGAAGCACGTCTTATGCTTCGTGAAGCCAAGGATACTGCTGCAGAAGTGCAGAAGGAACTGAAGCAGCTGGCCAAGATGGACAGCCTGGGCGAACGGACCAAGCATTTTGACAAGAGCCGTAAGAAGCTGAAGGAAAAGGAAGACAAGTACGCAGAACGGAAGGTAATCCGCGAAGTGAACAACGAAAATCCGGTTTCCGCCGCAGACCTGAAAGTGGGCGACAGGGTGAAGCTTCTGACTCTGGATCAGAACGGTGAAATTCTTTCTCTGCCGGATGATAAGGGCAATCTGATGATTCAGGTGGGCATCATGAAGATGACAGCCAATCTGAAGGATTTGATGCTGATCAATGACGGTACGAAGAAAAAGAAGATTCCTCAGCCGAAGACCGGTTCCGGCCGGTACGGTACCATGTATAAAGAAAAGGCCATGAATATTTCCGTCAACTGCAATGTGCAGGGACAGAACCTGGAAGATGCCTGCATGAATGTGGAAAAATATCTGGATGATGCCTATATGGCAGGTCTGAAGGAAGTGACCATTATTCACGGACGGGGTGAAGGAATTCTGAAAGACGGTATCCGCAATATGCTGCGGAGAAACAAACTGGCCGCATCCTACCGTAAGGGTGGATACAACGAAGGTGGCGAAGGCGTTACCATCGTAAAACTGAAAGAATAAGGTGAACAGAATGTATATTGTAAGCAGCTGCCTTCTGGGGCAGAATTGTAAATACAACGGCGGCAATAACCGCTGTCAGGAAGTCATCGACTTCTGTGAGCAGAAAAAATATATCACTGTATGTCCGGAAAGTGCAGCCAAGCTGCCATGCCCGAGACCGCCTGCAGAGCGGGTTGGCGACAGAGTTGTCAACAATAAGGGTAAGGATGTGACGGCTGCCTTTGAGAAGGGAGCACAGCTTTCTCTGGGAACCTGCACCACACTGGCAAGTTTCTCCGGAGCAGAACTGAAGGGTGCGATTCTGAAGGCCAACAGTCCGTCCTGTGGCTGTGGCTTCATCTATGACGGTACCTTCAGCGGCACACTGACAGAGGGCAACGGCGTATTTACCGAGCTGCTTTTAAAAGAAGGAATTCCGGTTATAACGGAAAA
>JAFYKS010000201.1 GCA_017537495.1 Bacillota bacterium
GGCGGTACCATGGACGGAAAAAAAGGGATTTATACGGTAGGTGGTACGGGTTACACTTATCTGATTGCGACATCTCATTTGGATCCGACCGTAAAATCTGACGAAAAACTTATTCAGGCAGAAGACTATAAAATGGCTGCAAGCAGTAAGAATTCATCTGTAACCCTGCCTTCTGACGGGCAGAAAATCACAGAAGTGGGTATCAGCGGTGGCGTTTCCGGATATAACGTATGGACTTATGATATTCCGGAAGGTGTGGCTGCATTTAACCGTACATCCGGAACATGGATTTATTTCGATGCATACCGTCCGGGAACCTTTACTGCCACATTCACTTTGGATGAAATCAGTAAGGATCTGACAGATACTGCAACAGTCACAATCAATGGTGTGGCAGTAGAAACGGAATCCGGAATCAGAACCAAGACTTATCTGGAACTCGGCAAGGGTACACCTGCGCCGACTGTTCAGCTGAAGGCATACACCATGCCGAAAGATGCAGCAGTAACATGGAGCAGTGCCGATGAAACCATTGCATCTGTCGATGAAAACGGTCTGGTAACTGCAAAGGGAGCAGGAACTGTAATCATTTCTGCAAATGACGGAACCTATACCGGCGGTATTAAGGTGGTAGTAACCAGCACGGAAACTCCTTACATGGAAAACCTGAACTTTACTGTAAACAATCAGGGCATCAAATCCGGCACATGGTCTGCATCTAAGTTTAAGATGACCACTTTAGATTATACCGGCCTTGCATTAACCAGTTACAGTTCTAAGATTACACTGACTGCAGAGACTCTTTACAATACGGAAAAGTATACTGCAGAGGCGATTTATATCGATGATGAAGATCAGGAACAGATTACAGCAATAAACAGTGGTGCAGCAACCACACTGACTAGAATTGCATTTGGCACTTCTGTTTTGAAGATTGTTCTGACAGATAAGGAAGATTCTTCTGTACAGACGGTATACACCTTTGAAATTACGCGTCCAAGAGATGCAACGAAAACCATTAAGGCCAGCGGTATTGTACTGAGTCCGTCCGGACGTAATCTGCTGACTTCTACACAGGCAGAAAAGAAGGAAGGTACCATGTATGTGGCAAATTCTGACGGAAGCCTGGCACAGTACAGCGGTGTAAACTCTTCCAGAAAGTATTACCGTACTTATGCCCTGAATGGTCTGGAGGCATTCTCCCTGGATTTACAGGCATCCACAGATTACGTTCATATCCGTTACAGCATCGACAACGGACTGACCTGGGATGAACTGACACAGGGGAAGGATTCTACTGCAGCAATCTTCTTCCCTGAGCGTGAAAACAATGTGAATCCTGAAGTAAAGGTAATGATCCAGCTTCTGGATGATAAAACCTATGCTGCAAACACCGCATCAGGTGTGGATGGATATGAGGGCGCTACTGTAGACACCTACACTGTATGGGTAGAACAGCTCCCACCAACCAATGCAGGCGATGTGGTAAAGATGCTGACTGCAGTAACCGATAAGGGTGACTGGTATCCTGCATTCAGTTCTGGTACTTACAGCTACCGTGTAGCATCTGCGGGCAATGAAGCTGAGCCGGTACTGACATATACCGTTTCTGAAGGAACAACCGTAAAGGTAGGTGGTGTCCTGCAGACACCTGCAGAGGACGGAACTTATACACTTACACTGTCCAGAAACTCTCAGGAAATTACCATCATTTCTGAAGATGGAAATGTTTCTCAATCCTATTTCGTAGGTTGGGTCAAGAAGAGCACAGCAGATATTCCGGATAAAGTAATCGACTATCTGCCAATTAACAGCCAGTACACCAACACTGGACAGTATGGTATGACTCCGGAGAAAACGCTGGTAGAAGATGGGGATGTTCTCTCTCTGGGAAGCTTTGGCGGTTATATTACATATTATTATGAAAATGGATTGACTGACAATCCGAATAACAAATACGGTGTAGATTTCTACATCTATGGTAATGCCTTCACAGATACATCCACAGGTACTGGTCTAGGTTCCATGGAACCTGGTCAGGTATGGGTATCTGAAGACGGTGAAAACTGGTATGCACTGGCGGGTAGTGAGCATTATGAAGATGACACTCTGTGGGATTATTCCGTAACCTATACAAAGGGAAAGAACGGTCTGACATCCTGGATAGACAACTACGGAAACCAAGATAATGGTACACAGGTCGGAACCTGGCCAATCGCTGCGAACTATCCACTGAACAAGTTGCTGACAGAGAATACCATTACACTCAGTGGTATCCTGCTGCCTTGCTGGGACGGAAGTCTGACTGGTAACGGCACATTCGCGTCTTATTCCAGCGGAGCAAGATTTGGTTATGTAGATACCCAGGTCAACAGTGACCGTGGGACAGATGCAAATCCTTATCTGGCTAATAATGATAATAAACTCAAGAGCAGTGGTTTCGACTTGGCATGGGCGGTTGATGAAACTGGTAATCCGGTAGATGTAAGCCAGAAGGAATTCCATTATGTTAAGGTTGTAACTGCGTCCAACCTGTGGGCAGGTATGGCCAACGAAAAATCCACAGAAGTGGATACTGTAATCCGCACAACTGCACAGACTGCAGCAGTTGGAATGACAGATGCACCTGACAGCATCACGATTTCTGATGGTGCAGATGAAACCGTTGTGGCTCTGAAGGACGGACAGCAGGTCTACAATGTAGATCTGGATGACATGAAGTATGTGTCCATCAAGGTAAATGGTGCAGATGCATCTGATAACATTTACATTAATAATCAGCGTATCGCTGAAGGTGAAGCTGCAGAAGGCTTCAAGGTAACGAAAGAAGCCGGCGAAAAGATGGTTCGTATCATTGTGCAGAATGGTGAAAAGGAACCGGTCATTTACCTGCTTAAGCTGACCAGTGATGCGACTGAAAGTAACGAACTGATTGACGGCGTAAAGGTAACCGTAGCCGGTGTAAACCGTGTGGCTGATACAAAGAACGGTGAAACTTATACCACAACTGTAGGTTACCGTATGAATGATATCGGTATCGTGCCAGTAGCTGCATCTGATGTGGAAATTAAGGTTAATGGCGAAGAACTGAAGGATTCCTATGGGCTGCAGGAAGGTGAAAATACTTTCACCATTACAGCGGTAAAAGGAAATGCTACTCAGACTATAACTCTTACTGTAACGAAAGAAAAAGCTCCGGAAGCTACCGGACAGATTACTGTACACTTGACTGTGAAAGGTGATACACTCCACGGTGAAAATGGCGGAACCCATACACTGGCAAAGGGCGGACTGACCACATGGCTGTCCAAGTCCTACACTGTCAATGCACCGATTTCTGTGGTTGAAATCGTGGAACTGGCCGTAAAAGAAAAAGGTTGGAGCTATACTAACCCTGGCGGTAACTATATCGCAGAAATCAATGGTCTGGCGGAATTTGACAATGGACGTCTTTCCGGATGGATGTATACACTGAACGGTACACATCCAAATCTGGGTGTAGCAGAACAGTTCCTGGAAAACGGCGACCGTATTATGTTACATTATACTGACGACTATACTGTGGAAGAAGGTTCCGAACAGTTTGGAGGAGTACCTTTCGAACAGGAAGAAGAAAAGAAAGAAGTATCTACAGAAAAGAAACCTGGCGAAGGTGCAACCACAACTACTCCAACCGAAGTAACTGTTTCCGGTTCCACCGCAACAGCTACAATCACTAAGGAAAACGTAACTGAAACCATCAAACAGGTAACTGAAAACAAGTCAGCTGAAATCATGGTTCAGGTAACGGAAGCTGACACTAAAGGTGCGGAAACTGTAAAGGTTCAGCTGGATACAACTACTGTGAAAGATATCGTGAATAAGACTGAAGCAGCACTTACTGTGAAGACAGCAATGGGTACGATGACCTTTGACAGAGAAACTCTGACCAGAATTGCAGCTGATGCGAAGGGAAGCACCGTGACCGTAGATTTTGCCAAGGGTGAGGGCGAACAGGTTCTGGTGACTGTAACATCCGGCAGTGACGTACTCTATACCGGTGAAATCGGTCCGTCTCTGGGACAAAAGGAACTGTCTGCAGACGAAGTGAAAGCTCTGATTGCGGATCTGACTCTGGTTGCACGTTCTTCCAAGACTGCTAAGAAGAATATCAAAGTAACCGTAAAGCTGGATAAAGCTGATAAGGCTATCATCGAAGAGCTGGAAGCGGCAGGCTATACTGTGAAGTACAACTTCTATCGCTCCACTAAGAAATCTTCCAAGTATGAATCCATGCTGATTAAGGAAGGTAAGACTTACACCAACACCATGGGTAGGAAGGGCACCATGTACTACTACAAGGTACGCGTACAGGTTTACGATGTAGATGGCAAGCTGATTGCAAGAACAGCACTGAAAGACTGCTGGTATGCAAACAGACAGTGGACCAAGTAGCAGACATTAGAACACCAAAACTTCAATATGTCATGCGCATATTGGTCTCCTTGAACATGGCCGGGTTTCCGGCCATGTTCTTTTTTTGCGAACCCTGTTTTTATTGTATCTGTCGAAATCTGACAAATCTGCATATTTTGTGCTGGTTGCCGTCGAAC
>JAFYKS010000202.1 GCA_017537495.1 Bacillota bacterium
CCGTAAAGGCCGCCCAGGGTGTGGCCCAGTGCGTGTACATAGCCTACGCAGCCGCGGGTGAAAGCACGGCCTGCATAGAAGGCTGCTTTCTGCATGTTTTGACGGGCGTCGATGTTGGAACCGTCGCAGTAAGCGGCATAGAGGTTATGATAAATCAGCCGTACCGCGTCTTCTGCCAGCTTCTTTTCCAGCTTACTGTTATAAGTGTTGTTGGTGTAGGATTCCACCGCGTGGCAAAGTGCGTCCATGCCGGTGGTGGATGTTACATGAGGCGGCAGGCCTGTGGTCAGCTGCGGGTCGAGAACCGCAAACTTCGGCATCAGGCTGGTGTCGTTCATGGATGCTTTGTGGTGGGTTTTGGAATCGGTGATTACAGCCGCAACGGTGGTTTCGGAACCGGTGCCAGCAGTGGTCGGTACTGCGAAGATGGTCGGAATCCGGTGAAGTACACGGAAGAGACCCTGCAGTTTGTCTACCGGTTTGTTCTTAACCAGTACTGCGCCGATACCCTTGCAGCAGTCCATTGGAGAACCGCCGCCGAAAGCGATGAAGGCCTGGCAGCCGTTTTCCTTAAAGAGCTTTACACCCTCTGCTACATTAATGTCGGTTGGATTTGGCTGTACGCCGTCATATACCACGTATTCCACGCCTGCCTCTGCCATGGACTCAAAGAGGGAATCCAGCAGACCCAGACGGATCAGTACCTGGTCGGTAACCACGAGAACTTTCGTAAATCCTTTTTCCTTAATAAGGGAAGGCAGCTGGCGGATGGAACCGGCCCCTTCGATGGTCTTCGGCATACCCCATGGAATGGCGTACATGCCGATTTTGAATACACCCTGATATACTCTGCAAAACGCTTTATACATAGCGCACCTCCTTAAAATGTGATGGCGCCGATCGGACAGACTTTGCTGCAGATCATGCAGCCGATACATGCGTCTTCTTTGTGGAACATCAGCTGTGCCACAGTGTGAATGTCGCCGTGGAATTTCGGATCTTCGATTTCCAGACAGTCCTTCGGACAGTTTTCCACGCAGACGGAGCAGCCGGCACAGGCAGCTGTATTAATGACCGGTTTCTTCCACTGTTCCTTCGGAACCTTGCTGCACGGCAGGCCGGATGGATCTTCTACAGCGCCCTTCGGGCAGACTTTGCCGCAGACGCCGCATTCGATGCACAGATCCCCGTCGATTGTGTGCTGCTCCCTCAGTGTGCCTGTGATGGCGCCTACCGGGCAGTTTTTCGCACAGATGGTGCAGCCGATGCAGTTGTCAGTAATTTTATATGCCATAATTTCACTTCCTTTGCGTATGTAATCAGCCGCCGCCGGACGGTGCCAGAAGCACCAGTTCGTCGCCGTCGCTGAGTTTGGTGCCCAGGCCAACCTTCTTTCCGTTCACCGCAAAATTGCAGCGGCGGAATTCTTTTTCCGGTGTACCGGTGGCAAGGGCCAGGAGACGGCAGGCATCCTTGATGCTGTCAGTGTAGGTTTCGAACTGCCCCATACCGCATTTCAGGCGGAGGGTTCCGTAAATTTTAATGGTTACCATCTGTGCACACCTCCTTCTTTTCTGCAGCGGCAGGCCCTTCCCAAAGAGGCTGACGGACCGGCATCTTCGCCACGGCCAGATTATCCAGATTCAGCTTTTTCAGAATCTTATCTTTCGGAAGACCGTTCTGGTCGAAGCCACGGGCGTCGTAGTAGACTTTCTTCATGGTTTCCAGAGGGACTTTCGTGCTGTCGTCTCCTTCAACCTGCGGCGTATCGGTGAAACGCTTCGGCAGTTTGTCGTCGGCTGCAGTGATACCCAGCTTGGTATTAATGAGACGCTCCAACACGTAGCCGCGCTTGCCGGCCTTGATGTATGTACCGAACTTCATGTTCATGCCGGTAGCCAGTTCCATGGCCTTGCTCTGGTTGAAGATAACCGGCAGGTGGATGCAGGCGATTTCCGGATATTTATTGATGATACGCATCACAGGACCTGCCATCGGCAGAATCTTGTTTACGGCTTTCGTCCAGAAGGCCTGCGGGTATTTCAGCAGGAAGAACGGGAAGAAGGCGTAGGATGTGAAGAGGCACTGGCCGGTGGCGGAAATGCACTCCATCAGATCCTGGAACATCACCGTACCGTCCGCCTTGGCGTGAGGTGTCTGTGCGTCCATAGCCAGTCCCAGGCCTTCCATGATAACCATGTAGCCACCGTTCAGGTGGCAGCCGCCTCGGTTTGAAGTGGCGTAGCCCAGCCCCAGACCTACGGCACGGCGCGGTTCGTAAGCTGCCAGTTCCATGCCCTTGGCGTGCACTGCAAAATCTTTGCCGCCGTACTTTTCGCTCAGCCAGCGGGATCCTTCTGCCAGCTCATTGCCCACACCTCTGCGGTGTGCAATATCGTCCCAAAGCTGCGAAATGGCCTCTGTGCGGCCGAATTCCAGCCCGTTGTCCCACAGACCGGTTTCGCTTGCTTCCATGGCGTAGGAGAGGGTATTGGCTGCGGAGATGGTATCCATGCCCAGTTCGTCCAGCTCAAAGTTCCACTTGAAAATCAGTTCGATATCGTTGTTCAGGATGCCGCCGCCCAGCAGACCCAGGGTTTCCAGTTCCGGTCCTTTTACAGCCTTGCCGTTGACTTCTACGGTTCTTGCGCACTTGATCGGGCAGGTGAGGCAGCCCTTGTTTACGATGTTGTATTTTTCAGCCAGGATTTCACCATTGACTTTTTCGTAGTCTTCGAACTGGCCGTATTTGTAGTTTTTCGTGGACAGCTGGCCGTTGAACTGCATGGCAGAAACCAGACCTGCGGTACCAAGACGCGGCATCTGGTCGCCGGTGAGCGGATGGCCGTGAAGGTACTTAAACCACTTCTGGTTCAGCTTCAGCATCTGCTCCGGCTTCTTGGCCTGGACCATTTTGTTGCCGCTGACGGTAACTGCCTTCAGGTTCTTGCTGCCCATGACAGCACCCACACCGCCGCGGCCGGCAAGTCTCTCATTGCTGACAACGGATGCGTAGCGGACAAGGTTTTCGCCGGCAGGACCGATAACGATCTTACCGTTCTTTACTTTGCGGCCGTTTGCGCCTTCTGCAAGCTTTTCGTCCAGATGTTCCTGCACATGACCGGTGAGCATGCCCCACATGTCATCGGCAGGATGGAGCTGGAAGCTGTCGTTATGTATCTGCAGCCAGACCGGGGCTTCGCTGCGTCCTGTGATAATCAGGGCGTCATAGCCGGCTTTTTTCAGATAATATCCAAAGTTTCCTCCGCAGTTGGAAGATGTAAGGATTCCGGTCAGCGGAGAGATTGTCGAAATATTGAAACGGCTGGAGCTCGGCGCTCCGGTGCCGGTCAGCGGCCCGGTAGTTACCACCAGCAGATTGGACG
>JAFYKS010000203.1 GCA_017537495.1 Bacillota bacterium
ACTGGCTGCTTACCCCGGCTACCGTATGTTTTGCTATTCCGCTGTACCGTCAGGTGAGCGTGCTGAAAACCAATGCGCCAGCTATCCTGATCAGCATTTTCCTGGGAAGCCTGTCTTCTGTGGGAGGCATCCTGATTATGGCCAAAGCCTTCGGCCTGCCGTGGGAACTCTACGCCAGCCTGGCCCCTAAGTCAGTAACCACTCCAATCGCCTCCGGTATTGCCGGGGAAATGGGCGGCATCGTGGGCTGCACCGTTATCGCGGTCATCTGCACTGGTATCCTGGGATCCATCGTCACCTCCGCACTGCGTAAGCTGCTGCGGATCAAGTCCGACATTGCCTGGGGACTGGCTACCGGTACCGCAAGCCACGCAGTTGGTACCTCCGCGGTCATCACCGTCAGCGACGTAGCCGGTGCCATGAGCAGCCTGTCCATCGCCGTAGCCGGAGTCATGACCGTAGTCATCGTACCGCTGCTGTCGGTGTTCTATTAAACAAAATCAGAGGAAGTCGAAATGACTTCCTCTTTTTTCACTCTTATTTTCCCTGCTGCTTGCACCAGATTTTCATCACCAGGCTCACTGGCAGGAACTTGATTGCACGAACCTGCATCCGAACCGGGAATCCCAGAATGGATACAGCCTTTTTCTTACGCAGGTCCTTCATTGCCTGCACGATAACCTGCTCTGCTGTATAGAACCGGTCATAATATTTAATGGTATTGTCATGCACTGCATGGTCAAAGAACTCCGTCTTAATCCAGCCTGGCGCCACCGCCATAACGTGGATACCGCGGGATTTCAGTTCCACTCCCAGAGAGCGGCTGAAACTCATAACGAAGGCCTTCGACGCACCGTAAACATTGATGTACGGCACCGGCTGCCAGGACGAGTTAGATGCCAGATTGATGATGTGACTTCCTGCAGGCATGTACGGCACACTCATGTGGCAGAAGGCCATCAAAGCCTTGTCATTCAGCTCGATAATATCCAGCTGCTGGTCCATGTCCATATCCATGAAGGCACCGAAGAGGCCGCATCCAGCCGCATTTACCAGCACCTGAATCTCCGGCTTTTCTTCTTCGAGCATGGCCTTGTACACATCATAACTGCTGCGCTCCATCAGGTCCAGCGCAATCGGACGCACTTCAGCACGGCAGGTTCCCTTCAGTTCTGCAAGCCGCTCTTCACGCCGGGCAATCACCCAGATCTCATCCAGTTCAAATTCTTTATCGATAGCACCCACAAACTCACGGCCCATGCCGCTGGATGCACCTGTAATTACTGCAATCTTCATAAGCATTTCTCCTGTTTCCACAGTTCTATCGGATACCTCTATTATACCCTATTTCCTGCCTTCCTGTAAATAATCTCTACACTCCGGGACATACTACCGGAAAAGGAGCAGAAAACATGAGCGAAAAAAACATATACAACACCTATAAAAAAGGATTCCGCCCCTACGCACTGGCCGCTTTTCTGGTGGGCATCGTAGGGGGATTTTCCACGGTTCTGGGGCCGGCCTTTGTGCAGGATATCGGCATCGCCTACAACAACACCACCTGGACCGCACTGGCTCAGGCCATGTCCACCGCCGCCTGTGCACCCATTCTGGGCAAAATCGGTGACGTCATCGGACGCCAGCGCACCCTCTTTCTGGGCATCATCGTGTTCACACTGGGGAACGCACTGTCTGCTTTTGCGGGGTCTCTGGTCTTCATGCTGGCAGCACGGTTCATCGTAGGTATCGGTGCCGCTGCCATCGCCCCGGTTATCATGGCCTATATCGTCACCCACTTCCCTCCGGATCAGATTTCCGCAGGGTTCTCCCGCTATATGCTGATTTCCAGCGCCGCGGTCATCTTCGGCCCTGCTTTGGGCGGCCTGATTATCGCAGAGTACGGCTGGAGGATTATGCTTTGGATCTGCGTGGGCATCTGCGTTCTGACCTTCGCCGCCTGCCTTCTGCTGGCAGAAAAAGAGACCAGCCATCGGCATAACCTGGAGAACTTTGACCGCACCGGCGCCCTGCTGATCGTACTGTTCTTCAGTTTGCTGCTGTGTATCCCGTCTTTCGGACAAAACTTTGGCTGGACTTCCCTGCCCTTCCTGGCAGTGCTGGCCGCCGCAGCCGTCAGCCTGATCGGACTTACCGCCGCAGAGAAAAACGCGAGACAGCCGATTTTGCCTGGTGGGTTTATGATGCGCCGAGCCTTCATCCTCAGCGTTCTGGCACTCTTTCTGACCCAGGGCCTCATGCAGGCCAACATGACCAACCTGATCGTCTTCGTTAACTACACACGGCCCGAAAACACCACCGTTTCCGGCTATGCCATCTCCATCATGTACCTGGGCATGTCCCTGGGCGCCGTGCTCATCGGCCCTCTGGCTGACCGTTTCCAGGCAAAATCCGTCCTCACCGGCTCTCTCCTTTTGACGGGTGTGGGCTGCGGTCTTCTCTTCTTCTTCTCCCCGCAGACCCCGGTCCTGCTGCTGATGGCGGCTTTAGGGATTTTGGGGTTTGGACTTGGAGGAAACGGAACCATATTTATGAAGGTAACCCTGGCAGGGCTGTCACCGCAGGAAGCAGGTGCTGGGACAGGAACCTACGGACTCTTCCGCGATCTGGCAGCACCTTTCGGGGTTGCGGTCTTTGTGCCCCTCTTCACCAACCAGATTGCCAGCCTCACTGCATCCGGAGTTGCAGAAGCTGCTGCCGCAACCTCAGCTATCCACACCCTGGCCATGGCAGAACTTGCCTGCATCGCCGGCGGCATCGCGGCGGTACTCTTCCTGCCGAAGGTAAGGAAATAGCGATGTTAGGGTCCACTTAATTTAACCAATGTAGTCCGCTCCCCGTTTTTAGGATATAATAATAACCAAAACGGAGGAGGTATATTATGTCATCATATACGATTGAAGACAAGATTCGTATCATTAGGCGAGTCCTCGAAGAC
>JAFYKS010000204.1 GCA_017537495.1 Bacillota bacterium
GGAACGGGCGATTTAGATGTCTCAAAAATCCTCAGATTTACACTCTTGCGCCCTTTTCCCGGTCGCCGCCCAGGATAAAGCTGCCCATACCTGTAGCACAGAGCATGCCGCTTTCCGCGTCAAACACCTTGGCAATGCAGCGGATCATGCGGCTGCCGGTCTGGGTCAGTTCTACGCGGATTTTATAATGGCAGTTCATCATCGGCTTCAGATAGCTGACAGACAGGTCTGTCGTCGACACATATTTATTGGAATAAGCGGCGCAGGTCATACCCATGCCGGTGTCGATAATGCTGGCGATAATACCGCCGTGAACACCGCCGTAAGGGTTTCTGCACCACTCTTTGGCTTCAAACTCATATTCCGCCCACATTTCTGCACGGCTGCCATCCAGCATTTTCAGGTCCAGCAAAGCATTCAGCCGCTGTGGATGCTGTAGTGCATAGGCGCGGATATCTTCAAAATCTCTTGCAAATTCCAAATCTTTCATAATTGTTTCAATTCCCTCTGTTTACGAAAAGAGCAGTCTCTGCGAGGCTGCTCTCTTTGTGTATGTGTATGATGTTATTTACTTGTTGTCTACGATCACGCGTACCCAGCCTTCTGGTGCTTCGATCTTGCCCATCTGAATGCCGGTCAGTGTATCGTACAGTTTCTGAGTGATTGGACCCATAGCTTCCATACCGGATGGCAGGCAGATTTCTTCGCCGTGGTTTACAATCTTGCCCACTGGAGAGATTACTGCAGCTGTGCCGCACAGGCCAGCTTCCGCCATATCCTTCAGTTCGTCCAGGTAAACTTCTCTTTCTTCCACTTCCAGACCCAGGTAATGTTCTGCTACATACATCAGGGATCTTCTGGTGATGGAAGGCAGAATGGAGCTGGACTTAGGAGTTACCAGCTTGCCGTCCTTGGTTACGAAGATGAAGTTTGCACCGCCGGTTTCTTCCACCTTGGTTCTTGTCTGCGGGTCAACGTACATATTTTCATCGTAGCCTGCATGGTGTGCATCTACGATATTCTTTAAGCTCATAGCGTAGTTCAGGCCGGCTTTGATGTGACCGGTGCCGTGAGGAGCTGCTCTGTCCACGTCGGAAACACGGATGGTCAGAGGCTTCACGCCGCCCTTGAAGTAAGGGCCAACAGGAGTACAGAATACTCTGAACTCATATTCTTCAGCCGGCTTAACACCGATAACAGAGTTTTTGCCGAACAGGAATGGACGCAGATACAGGCTCGCACCGCTGCCATAAGGAGGCACATATGCAGCATTTGCTGCTACCACCTGGTCTACAGCTTCCAGGAACTTTTCAGTTGGAACCTTCGGCATGCAGAGACCTTCTGCAGAATCCTGCAGTCTCTGAGCGTTCATGTCAGGTCTGAATGTAACGATCTTACCGTCTTCGGTAGTGTAAGCCTTCAGTCCTTCAAAACATGTCTGTGCATACTGCAGTACGCAGGCACATTCGCTCATGGTAATCATACCGTTGTCAACCAGGCCGCCTTCGCCCCATTCGCCGTCTTTAAATTCGCAAACGTAACGCTTGTCAGTTTCGATGTAACCAAAACCCAGATTTGCCCAGTCAATATTCTTCTTGTCCATTGGAATCCCTCTTTTCGTCAATATATTTACCATCAGAGATGGTATTCATTACATTGGATAAAAATTATGCAAATATTATACGCCTCTTATTTTCGAAAGACAAGGGGTTTTCTGAAAATTGTTTTTTCGACTGGTTTTATATATAACATTTCTTTACACCCGCCCGGCCGGATGTTAGAATGATGCTAATATTACAAGTTGACTTCATCCGAAACACAGTCAGGAGGTACTTTTATGGCAGGCGGCAGAAATTCACTGGGCCCGAGAGGTTTTTTGACAGACGAAGAAAAAAAGAATATGCCGAAGGTGACGAAAGCGCTTTTAGCGCGGATCCTTTCCTACCTGAAACCTTACTGGCTGCAGTTCATGTTTGTATTTATCGCAATTCTGCTGTCCGCGACAGTAGGACTGCTTCCTTCCATCATTACCGGCAAAATCGTAGACCAGGCACTGGTGGGCGAAGATCTGGCGCTGCTGATCCGTCTTCTGATCATGGCCTTCTGCGCCATCGGTGTGAGCCAGCTGATTGGTGTTTTGGAAAGCTACATTAACTCCTGGATTTCCCAGCGGATTATTTTCGATATGAAAAACCAGATGTACCACCATCTGCAGTACATGCCCCATTCTTTCTTCACCACAGAGAAACAGGGCGACATCATCACCCGCATGAATACAGACATCAGCGGAGTAAGTACCGTGATCAGCGGAACCCTTTCCAGTATCGTCAGCAACGTGGCCACCGTTGTCACCACACTGGTTGCTCTGTTCTCCATGAGCTGGCATCTGGCCCTGGTGGGCATCGCCATCATTCCGCTGCTGATTCTGCCGACGAAGAGTGCCGGCAAAACCCGCTGGCTCCTCCTCAGTCAGAGTCAGGAAAAGAACGACGAGCTGAACCAGGTCATCAACGAAACCCTGTCCGTCAGCGGTTCCATGCTGGTGAAGATTTTTACCCGTGAAGAACAGGAATACGAAAAGTTCGTCAAGGTAAACGAAGAAGCTACTGCTATCGCACTGAAGGAACGCCGCAGCGGCAAATGGTTCATGGTAGTCATGGGCATGTTCAGCCAGCTGGGTCCGCTGCTGATTTACTTTGTAGGCGGCTTCCTTATTATCAATAAGCTGGATCCGGCACTAACTGTCGGTACCGTTACTGCCACCGTATCCCTGATCAACCGCCTCTACCGTCCGGTGGAATCCCTGCTGAATCTGCAGGTAGATTTCACCCGCTCCCTGGCTCTGTTTACACGTATCTTCGATTACTTCGACCGTGAAAATACCATCGTTTCTCCGAAAGACGGCCAGAAGCCTGATGTGGTGATGCAGCCCATCGAATA
>JAFYKS010000205.1 GCA_017537495.1 Bacillota bacterium
CAGAACGCCCCAGGACTTGCCTGGTTCGAAGACATATTCTCTGCCGTCAAAGGTAACAGAACCGGTTGCTGGCAGGCAGTTGATCTTCTGATTATAATAGAATGCAGTCTTCTTTTCTGCAAACGGTGTTACGATCACCATGGATTCCTGATCCGGATTTTCCAGACGGATTTCGCCGTCGATGGCCTTGCCGTCCACGAAGTTGTCCATGTGGAACTTCAGGATACGGTGGTCACCGCCGTGATAAAAGTTGATGTAGTAGCCCTTGCCGGAAACGCAGATATCGCCTGCATCAGAGCCGGAAGGGAAGCCGCGCTTACCCAGTGTCATAACGCCCATTGGGCTGGTGGTCTGCTGGAAGCCTGTACGGAAGTCCAGCAGGGAAATGCTGTCCAGGCTCATGTAAGAATTATCGTCAATGGTAAGTGCCACAGCGAATTCATCGCCGCAGTTCACCAGATAGTAGTCCCATTCCTTGATGCGGAGGGCACCGCCCTTAATGGCTTTACGGTCGTAGTCCATCAGCAGCCCTTTGGTGTAGCCAGGTTCAACTAAATGTCCTTTCGCGTCCAGGAGTGCGTGGCGTGTAGTAATTTCGTGCTGCATATATCCTCCTTCTGCCGCAGCCAGGCTGCAGCATTTCGTCATAATTTTCTATTATAAAGATAACAAATTTTCTCCCATTTTGCAACCGAATGGAGTACAATATGGGTTAGAAGGAGGTAAAACTTATGTTAAAAATCGGATGTCATCTGTCATCCTCCAAAGGATTTGAACATATGGGCCGGGAGGCCCTTAAAATAAACGCCAATACATTTCAGTTCTTTACCCGGAATCCCCGGGGCGGCTCTGCAAAATCCATCGACCCGGACGATGCAGCCCGTCTCATGGAACTGACACGTCAGCACGGTTTCGGGCCCCTGGTTGCTCACGCACCGTACACCCTGAATCCATGCTCCAAAGACCAGAAAACCAGGGATTTTGCCTATATGGCCATGGCTGACGATCTGGCCAGAATGGAATATATCCCGGGAAATTATTACAACTTCCATCCGGGAAGCCACGTGGGTCAGGGAACAGAAAAAGGTATCGAGCTGATCGCACAGCTGTTAAACGATATACTGAAGCCGGAGATGCAGACCACGGTTCTTCTGGAAACCATGGCCGGCAAAGGCAGCGAAATTGGCGGAAAGTTCGAGGAACTGGCTGCCATACGTGCTTTGCTCAGACCGGAACTGAAGGAGAAAGTGGGTGTGTGCCTGGATACCTGCCACGTCCATGACGGTGGGTACGACATTGTCCATGACCTGGATGGTGTGCTGGAAGAATTCGACCGCATTGTAGGTCTGGAGCACTTGAAAGCACTGCACATTAACGATTCTATGAATCCAATGGCAGCGCACAAGGACCGCCATGCGAAGATAGGGGAAGGTCATATCGGCACCGAGGCCATGGTACGGATTATCAGACACCCGAAACTGACCGGACTGCCGTGCATCCTGGAAACGCCTCAGGAAGACCTGGCCGGCTACGGAAAAGAAATTGAAATGCTGAAAAAGGAGTACAGAAAATGAAGAAAACAGATATTTTAGCAGTAAATCCCGGTTCTACCAGCACCAAGGTAGGCGTATACCGCAGCCAGGCTGACGGAACTCTCGGAGAACTGTTCGTTGAAACCATCAACCATAATCCAAACCACCTGCTGGAGTTTGAAAATCTGGAGGCACAGCTGCCGTACCGTAAGGAAGTTATAGAAAGTGTGCTGAAAGACAATGGTTATGATTGTGAGCAGCTGATGGCTGTAGTTGGACGCGGCGGTCAGATTTACGGACTGAAGAGCGGCGGCTACGGTGTGACACCAGCCTTCTGCCGCGATATGATGAGCCCGCGCAATGTACAGCATGCTTCCAATCTGGGTGCACCGCTGGCAATGGAACTGGCGAAACCGTTTGATATTCCATCGTTTATCTACGATTCCACCAGAGGCTGCGAATTATCCGACGTGGCAAAGATTTCCGGAGTCGACGGACTGGTAAGATTCGGCAATGCCCACGTACTCAATTCCCGTGCACAGTGCATCGAATATGCTGTATCCTGCGGCCGTGAATATAAGGACATGCAGATTATTGTCTGCCACATGGGAGGCGGAATCACCGTGACCGCACATCAGGACGGAAGAATCATCGATGATTCTTCTTACGATGAAGGTCCGATGTCTCCGGAACGTACCGGCGGCATTCAGCTGACTACCTGGACGGAGCTCTGCTACTCCGGTAAATACACCGAAGAAGAAGCGCAGAAGATTATCTGCGGTAAGGGAGGTCTCTTCTCCTACCTGGGCGTTACCGACTGCCGCCAGGTGGAAAAAATGATTGAAGAGGGCGACCAGCAGGCAGCGACCGTTTACGAAGCCATGGCATATCAGGTGGCAAAATCCATCGCAGAAATGACCGTTCCTCTGAAGGGAAAGGTGGATGCCATCATCCTGACCGGCGGTGCGGCACACTCAAAGAAGCTGACTGGCATGATTCAGGATTACGCAGGCCATCTGGGTGAGTTTGTTATCATGCCTGGTGAAAAGGAACTGGAAGCTCTGGCTGCCGGTGCATACCGTATTGTTACCGGTAAGGAAACTGTCAACGAATACGATCCATTATAAGGAGGAATATACATGAAAGTGCTGTTTGTAAATGCCTGCATGAGAGGCGAAAAATCCAGAACCCTGACCCTGTGCAGGGACTATCTGCAGAAGCTGAAGGAAAAATATCCGGAAGCAGTAATGGAAGAAGTGGATCTGAACCAGCTGGAAATCGAGCTGCAGACCGGTGATGTCCTGGAACACAGGGATGAACTGCGTCATGCTGACCGGTTTGATGACGGAATGTTTGATCTGGCAAAACAGCTGATTGCGGCGGATCACGTTGTCATTGGTGCACCTTACTGGGATCTGTCTTTCCCTGCGGCGCTGAAAAATTATCTGGAACGCTGTTCTGTGGACAAGCTGACATTCATATATAATGAGCATGGTGCGCCTGTGGGTCAGTGCCGGGCGGAAGCTCTCACCTATATCACCACATCCGGCGGTTTCATCGGGGAACTGAACTTCGGCTTCGATTATGTGAAAGGACTGGGCAGTGTGCTCTTCGGAATTGAGAAATTCTATTTTGCCTCTGCGGAAGGCCTGGATATCGTGGGCGTGGATGTTGATTCCAAGCTGGAAGAAGCCGGCGCAAAACTGGCAGAAATCGTCAGAGAGATTTAAAGCCGGAGGACGATATTTTGCAGGGAGTGTGCTCATACTAAATCCATGATGAGTATGAGAGACTGGATTGCAGATGAAAATACCGTATGGGCAGAACTGATTGTGTTTGTGCTGGGCGGAGTTTTATATGGAACCATTGAGGTGCTGTTCCGCGGACATACACACTGGAGCATGGTGCTGACAGGAGGGGCCTGTGTGCTGACCCTCTATCTTCTGCTGGAATGGCTGGACAGCCAGCCTCTGGCGATTGCAGCACTGGCCGGCGCACTGATTATTACCGTTTATGAGTTTGCAGTGGGATGCATCGTTAATCTGCGATATGGCTGGAATGTGTGGGATTATTCCGCTATGGAAGTAAACCTGCTGGGACAGGTATGCCCGTTGTTTACTGGCGTATGGTTTGCTTTGTGTTTTCTGTTTTTAGGGCTTGTTCGGCTGTTGTCCTGAACAGAAAAATATGGTATAATATTGAACTACGTATTCACTGACAACCTGTCACAGCAATAAAAGAAGGAGCGTACATAAGAATGGAACTGAATTACTCGAAGCTGCAGAATGGCAGCGACATCCGAGGCGTGGCCCTGGATGGCGTAGAAGGAGAAAAGGTAAATCTGGGGAAGGAAGAAACCTTCCGTCTGACACGTGCTTTTGCAGCATGGCTGGCGGATAAGACCGGCAAGGAACTGGTGGATCTGGTCATTTCCGTTGGACACGACAGCCGTCTGTCTGCTGGTGCACTGAAGGAAACTATCGTGGAAACCCTGAAATACATCGGTGTGAAAGTGTACGACTGCGGTCTGGCTTCCACGCCTGCCATGTTTATGTCTACCGTATTTCCGCAGTATGCCTGCGACGGTGCCATCATGATTACCGCAAGCCACCTGCCTTTCAACCGCAACGGGTTTAAATATTTTGACAGAGAAGGCGGCCTCAACAAGGGCGATATTAAGTCCATCGTGCAGGGGGCTCAGTCCGATGCCATCCTGACTGAATTCGAACGTCCGGCAAGCCGTGACCTGAAAGAACCGGAAGTACGCGACCTGATTGGAGATTACGCAGCTCATCTGCGTGCTAAAATCTGCACAGAAGTGGCCCGTGCCGACAAGCCGGAACTGCCGCTGGAAGGACTGAAAATCGTAGTGGACGCAGGCAACGGTGCCGGCGGCTTCTA
>JAFYKS010000206.1 GCA_017537495.1 Bacillota bacterium
CCAAATCCGGCCTTTTCATTTACATCGTCAATAGACGATACTGCACTCAGTAAGCCTCTTTCCTCCGCTGCCCTCTTCAAAGACTGGGCAATCGGATGACCGGAATGCATTTCCGCTGCGGCTGCTGCCTTCAGCAGAAAATCTTCACTGACATTTACAGGATGCAGCGTCTCCACGTGGAATACACCACGGGTCAGAGTACCCGTTTTGTCCAGCACGGCAATCTTTGCCTGGGCCATCAGCTCCAGATAAGAGCTTCCCTTCACCAGAATCCCTGCACGGGAGGCACCGCCGATACCCCCGAAAAAGCTGAGTGGCACAGAGATAACCAGCGCACATGGACAAGACACAACCAGGAAATTCAGCGCACGGTACAGCCAGTCACTGAACACAGCCCCTTCAACCAGAAGAGGAGGAGCCACTGCCAGTATCACTGCTGCAAGCACCACAACCGGCGTGTATACCGCCGCAAAGCGGGTAATAAAGTTTTCTGTCCGCGCCTTTTTCATGGTGGCGTTTTCCACCAGGTCCAGGATTTTGCTTACGGTGGATTCACCGAAAGGCTTCGTCACCTGAACCTTCAGCACCCCGCTCAGGTTAATGCAGCCGCTGAGGATTTCACTTCCGGTTTCCACATCACGCGGTACGGATTCCCCGGTAAGCGCTGCCGTATCCACCAGAGATGTACCTTCCTCCACGATGCCGTCCAGGGGAATTTTTTCTCCCGGACGCACCAGAATCAGACTTCCTGCCGGCACCTCTTCCGGACTGACCTGGCGAATCAGTTCTCCATCTGCTCCTGCCTCCATCAGGTTGGCAGAATCAGGGCGTATGTTCATCAGATCGGTAATAGACTTTCTGGACTTGCCCACCGCAAAATCTTCAAAGCACTCTCCCACCTGATAGAAAAGCATTACCGCCACTGCCTCCGGATATTCTCCGATACAGAAGGCGCCGATGGAGGCCACAGCCATGAGGAAGTTTTCATCAAAAACGCTGCCCCGCAAAATGTTCCGTACCGCCTTCCGCAGCACTTTATATCCCGCCATCAGGTAAGCAGCCAGAAAGACCGCCAGTACAACCAGCTCCGGTACACCCGCAGCAAAGGCGCGAAGCAGACAGGCCGCAGCAAATACCGCTCCCGCTGCAGCAAGCCGTTTGATACGTCTTTTCATCATTAGATTTCCTTCATTTCCACATCCGGTTCCACCTTGTGAACTGTTTTTTCGATCTTCTTCAGCAGTTCCTTTGATGGTTCTTCCGCAGTTTCAATTACCAGCTTGCTGGTAAGAAAGCTGATGGTTGCCTTGTCGATGCCATCCAGCTTCTTAATCCCTGTTTCGATTTTCGCTGCACAGTTGGCACAGCACAGTCCTTCCAGTAAAAATGTCTTCTTCATAATTATTCCTCCATATAACAAACGATTGAACGTTCACTCAACTATATTTACCCACATTATAGTTGAACAAACATTCAATCGTCAAGTATTTTTTATGTATTATGTACCCTATTCTGCCAGATTTACGAATTCTGCAGCCATGCGGCCCACATTATGGTTGGAACCCATGACCCAGAGGATATCATCCTTCAGCAGACGCAGATCAGGATCCGGCATAATCAGCGGCAGTCCGTCTTTCTGCACACCCAGAATCAGCACATCCCACTTATCACGGAGACCGCTCTGACGGATGGTTTTGCCGGCAAATTCTTCATCGCCGTAGATTTTGATAACGCAGACGGACAGAGCGTTGTCCTCATCCGGATAGTCTTTGGCCATGAACTCCTTCAGAGTACGAAGAGGCTTCGTCTGGCTGAGGCGGGTCAAAGCATAGAAATTCATCAGTGCTTTTTCTTCTCCTACCACAAAGACTTTGTCGCCGGCGGAGATGGTTGTCTGGCTGTCCGGCAGGATTGTCTGTACGTGTTTCTCACCGTGACGGATTTTTACGATATATACATTATACCGCTGTCCCCAGCGCTGATCCTTCATGGAAACACCCAGATAGTCTGCATCTTCCGGTGCGATAAAGCTCATAAGGTGAAGTGTTTCGTCCAGCCAGGTCTGATGGCGGCCTGCACGTTCTTCCTGTGCGATAATACGTTCATTGAAATTACGCAGGAACCGGGTTTCCATATGCAGATAAGCAGTTGCCATAAAACCAGTCTTGGAGAAGGCTACAAGAACCGCCACGATTACCAGTGCCAGCAGCGCCATATGTACTTCGAAGAAGACCCACAGCGGAATCATGGCGATCACCGTAATCACCATCAGCTTCAGTCCGTTGAGTACAATCAGCGGCAGATGGAAGGAATTCTGCTTCAGCCAGAGAGCCGTAAACAGATTGTTATGCAAAGCCAGCATCGGGCGGACGAAAAGTGCCATACCCAGATAGATGACCAGGCAGGTAATGATTTTGGCAGGTATTTCCGGTAAGCTTGCTGCCAGCGCCGGTTCCAGGCCCTGCATGCATGCGATTACAATTACCAGCATCAGTCCGCCGTATACCACCAGACGGGTGAAATACAGCTTGATATAGTCGTACCAGTCAGTATCCTTTTCCTCATCCTGCTGCTCCGGTGATGTATACCGATCCAGCTTGTTCTTCATTTTTTCGGACAGTCTGGATTCCAGCAGCTTCACCATAAGCGGTGAAGACTTAATGCAGTACGGCGTGGTCAAGGTCGTTACCACGGACACAGCTACCACAATCGGATAGAGGAAATCACTGGTCACCCCTAGGCTCATACCCAGAGATGCAATGATGAAAGCAAATTCCCCGATCTGAGCCAGAGAAAGACCGCTGGAAACGGAATTTTCCAGGTCCTGGCCGCCCAGCAGCATGCCCAGTGCAGAGAAGAAGGTCTTACCTACGATAGTTACAACGCTGAGGAGCAAAATTGGTACCACATATTTTACCAGCATAGCCGGGTCTACCATCATACCTACAGAAAGGAAGAATACAGCCCCGAAAACGTCCTTCAGCGGCTTGGTCAGGTGCTCCACACGTTCTACATGACTGGTTCCCGCCAGCAGAGATCCCGCCAGGAAGGCACCCAGTGCAGTAGAGAAGCCAAGCCAGTTGGCCAGCAGCACCATGAGGAAGCAGACACCGATGGAAACCACGGTGAGCATTTCATCGTTCATGTACTGGATGGTCCGGTTCATGAAAGTTGGGATCAGGTAAATCCCCAGAATCAACCAGATAATCAGGTAGAGCACCATCAGAGCCAGGGTTCCTACCACTTCACCGCCGGATACATTCTGGCTCACAGAAAGCGTCGACAGAATGATCATCATGAAAATACCCACGATGTCTTCCACAATCAGGGTACCGAAAACCATTTCCGTGTATTTCTTCCCCTTCAGGTTCAGTTCGTCGAATACTTTGATGATGACTGTGGTGGAACTCATGGAAAGCATACCGCCCAGCACGATGCTGTCCATGGTGTTAAAGCCCAGCAGCTGGCCTGCACCAAAGCCCACAGTCAGCATACCGATGACTTCGATGATGGCCGTAACGATAGCAGTACTTCCTACCTGTGCCAGCTTGTGGAGGTTGAACTCCAGTCCCAGATGGAACATAAGAAAGATGATACCGATTTCACTCCAGGTGTGGATTGCCTCGGTATCCGCCACCGTCATGAACAGCGGGAAGTATGGGCTCATCAGAAAGCCCGCCAGAATATAGCCCAGAATCAGGGGCTGTTTGATTTTTTTGAAAAGAATTGTGATGATGCCGGCAGTCAGCATCATATAGGTCAGGTCCGTAATTAATACAGGTATGTGCATTCGAAATCTCCCTTCTTTTATCAGTCGGCAAGGTTTACAAACTGCGCAGCCATCTGGCCCACATTGTCAACAGAGCCCATGACCCAGAGAATATCGTCTTTTGCCAGAAGAGTCTCCGGATCAGGCATAATAATCGGATATCCACCCTTCTGCAGTCCCAGAATCAGACAGTC
>JAFYKS010000207.1 GCA_017537495.1 Bacillota bacterium
GAGCCGATTATTGTAGGCCCTGGAATCAAGACAGGTATAAGCATCAAGACAGACTTCCCGAAGGAAGTGGGGGCAGACAAGATTGTTGATGCAGCAGCAGTATACCACCTCTACGGCGGCAATGCCATCGTTGTGGACTTCGGCACAGCAACCACTTTTGACTACATAAACGAAAAGGGTGAGTTCCTATACAACGTTATCCTGCCAGGTCTGGAAATCAGTGCACAGGCTCTGTGGCAGCAGGCTGCAAAACTGCCTGAAATCGAAATCGTGAAGCCTGCAAGCATCCTGGCAAAGAATACCGACACCAGCATGCGTGCCGGTGTAGTATACGGCTATATCGGAAGTACCGAGTATATCATTTCCAAGATGAAGGAAGAAATCGGCCGCGATGATATCAAGGTTTATGCAACCGGCGGTCTGGGACGAGTAATTTATAATGAAACTCCTATGATTGATCTGTATGATCCTGACCTGGCATTCAAGGGAATGAAGATTATCTACGATAAGAATAAGAACAAATAAATCGAAATGGGCTGATTACGTCAGCCCTTTTTCTCTGCAGTTACGGTTTCAGCAACGGAGGCATGAAATGAGAGTATTATTCGAATTAGATAAAAAAGATTACGGTGAGGATGATGAACGGTATTTCCGCCCATCTGTACGTGCTGTTATTAAAAAAGACGGCAGATTCGCCATGGTACACAGCAGGAAATATGACTATTATAAATTCCCCGGCGGCGGAATTGAAGATGGAGAGGATCATGCTGCTGCATTGATCCGGGAAGTAAGAGAAGAAACCGGATTAACTGTGGATTCAGCTTCTGTCAGAGAATACGGAATGGTCCGCCGCAGCCAGAAGGGAAAGTCAGAAGGAACTGTTTTCGTACAGGATAACTTCTATTATCTCTGTGAGGTGCGGGAAGGCAATTCCGGTCAGAACCTGGATGATTATGAGGATGAAGAGGGATTTACTCTGGAATATGTGACAGCAGAAAAGGTAATTGAAACGAACCGGAATGCAGATCACGGTGAAATGAACGGTGATGAGTTTTATGAACTGATGATTGAGCGGGATGCAAGGGTAATGGAACTGATTCTTCATACATTTTAATGGTCGGAAAAATTGCGAAACCGCTTGACATCACATGCTTTGCGGAGTAAAATATTAAAGTACGTTTTCCACGTACAAACTGAACATCCAGACGTTGAAGGAACCAGTAACTTAAGGTATGAAGTCCTTACAGAGAGTCGCCCCTTGGCTGAGAGGGCGATGGTAAAGCTTAAGCGAATATCACTCCGGAGTCTGACACACTAATGAGAGGCGCCTTGATGGAGGCAGCAACTAGGGTGGTCCCGCGGTTATGAAATAATCGTCCCTAAGCATTGTGCTTGGGGACGTTTTTGTTTAGAAACGAATCCCCTGAGCAACTCAGAAAGGAGAAAGGAAAAACATGTTTAAGAAACTGTCCGATGCACCTATCGCAGAGGTGCAGAACGCGCAGGTCGCTAAGTGGAAAGAAGAAGACCTGCTGACAAAGTGCGTAACAGCAAGAGAAGGAGCAACTCCGTTCGTATTCTACGAAGGACCTCCAACAGCAAATGGTAAGCCAGGCATTCACCATGTTATGGCGAGAACCTTAAAGGACTCCGTATGCCGTTATAAGACCATGCAGGGCTACCAGGTTAACAGAAAGGCCGGTTGGGATACTCACGGTCTGCCTGTAGAAATCGAAGTAGAAAAGCAGCTGGGAATGAGCGGCAAGCAGGATATCGAAAAGTACGGTATCAAGGAATTCAACCAGAAGTGTAAGGAATCCGTTTTCACATATACTGATATGTGGAGAGATATGACTGAAAGAATGGGTTACCTGGTAGACCTGGATGATCCATACATCACTCTGGATAACAACTATATCGAAACCGGATGGTGGATTCTGAAGAAGTTCTTCGATGCAGGAATGATCTACGAAGGACACAAGATTCTGCCTTACTGCCCTCGCTGCGGTACCGGTCTGGCATCCCACGAAGTAGCACAGGGCTACAAGGAAGTAAAGGTTAACACTCTGATCTGTAAGTTCAAGAAGGTTAACGCAGAAAACGAATACTTCCTGGCATGGACCACTACTCCTTGGACTCTGGCGTCCAACGTGGCACTGACCTGCGGTCCTGACATCGACTACATCAAGGCGAAGATGACCGAAGGCGACGAAGAAGGCAACATCTTCTACGTAGCTAAGGCTCTGGCTGACAAGGTTCTGGGTGCAGAAAAGTACGAAGTACTGGAAGAAATGAAGGGTTCTGCTCTGGAATACATGGAATACGAACAGCTGATGCCGTTCGTTCAGCCGAACCTGAAAGAAGGACAAAAGGTATTCATCGTAACGACTGCGGATTATGTTACCGTTGAAGATGGTACC
>JAFYKS010000208.1 GCA_017537495.1 Bacillota bacterium
CCAGATCCTGATAGATCGGCGGCTGATGACGTACCAGAATGCGGCCCATGTTGTAACGGGTCAGCACAGGTTCCATGGCCTCAAAAATCGGATCCGGTCCGCTGGATACGGGATAACGCAGGTTGATGGTGATTTTGCCGGATTCCGGACCCATTTCCGCCATTCCCACGTTGAAGACCATCTTGCCGGACACTTCATCTTCGAAGTTGATTCCCAGGCCCTCACCGTCCAGGCAGAAGCCGATGTAACGGTTATAGAATGCAAAGAATTCATTATGAGCTTCATTGACGAAATTCAGCTGGCCCAGGAAGTCCATCATAGCAGAGATTGCATTTACGCCTCTGTCCGGATGTGCGCCATGGGCTGCGAGGCCGGTGACAACCAGTTCCAGGGACTTGCCCATGCCCTTGCATGCAATCTTGTGGCCTGTCAGTTCGCGCCATGCAGCAGCACGTTCCTTAATTTTATCGTAGGCACCTGCCACTTCACTTCTTACGACAGCTCGGCAACGGTCAGGTACACTGTTCGGTGCAGTGCCTCCTGTCAGAGAACGCAGTTCCAGACCTTTGGAGCCAGCCTGCGTCTTCTGGAATTTTTTCGCCAGTTCAAAGGTGAGAATCCCCTTTTCGCCGTTAATAATAGGGAAGTCCGCATCCGGAGTAAATCCGAAGTCAGGACGCTGTTCTTTGCTGAAATAGTAATCCATGCCGCTGCTTCCTGTTTCCTCGTCCAGACCCAAAATCAGGCGGATAGTGTTCTTCGGCTGATAGCCTGCGTCCTTCAGTGCCTTCATGGCGTAGAGACAGGAGATTACCGGCCCCTTGTCGTCAGTGGTTCCTCTGCCGTAAATATAGCCGTCCTTCACTTCCGCTCCGTACGGATCAAAATCCCAGCCGTCGCCTGCCGGTACTACGTCCAGGTGTCCCAGCACTGCCATGATTTTCGGTGCCTCGTGAGCAGTTACATTACCGGCTTCGTCCAGCACCGGTTTACCGGTCCCCGGCCAGTCGATGTGGCCGCCATAGTTGTCCACGTTGCGGGTAACGAAGCCCAGCTTGCGGCCCAGTTCCAGAGCCTTTTCCAGACATTCCTGATTTCCCGCACCATATGGATACAGCTGCCCGTCCTTCGTACGAACTGCAGGCGCTGCCTCTGTATTTACACGGAGCAGCTCCTGGAGCGCCCCGATCATTTCTTCTTCATTGAGTTTCAGATATGTTTCAAAATCCGGTGTCATTTCCTTCTTCCTCCCGGTTAAATCGTTTTAAAAAAAGATTGCGCAACTCCTGCCTGCATCAGATGCGGACGAAATTACGCAATCCCTGTTTCCTTAATTATACGGATTCTACTGCCTTAATTTCAGGATAGCTTTCCTTCAGGATTCTTTCAACCACACCCTTGATGGTCATCTGTGCGCCAGGGCAGCCTGCGCAGTGGCCCTGCAGTCTTACCTTAACGATCATGTCTTCAGTCAGTTCAACGAATTCGATGTCGCCGCCGTCTCTCTGCAGGAAAGGTCTGATCTTACCCAGTGCTTCAATAATTTTCTGTTCCATAATAATTTATCTCCTTGGTATTTTATAATTATATTCTACCTCATTAATAAGGTTTTAATCAAATGATTGGTTTAGTCCACGTGATAGTGGCCGATTTCCTCACCATTTCTGTAGTGGTGGATGGTGATGGTCTTAGTTGCTTCATTCTTACCGCTGAAGCTGATAATACCGGATGCACCCTCAAAACCTCTGATCTCAGCCAGCATCATCTTGATATGGCGTCCGGATGGAACGCCGGTTTCCTGTGCCGCAATCAGTTCTTCTGTAGCTGCCTTCAGAGCTGCTTCTGTCTGATACTTTACAGCCAGGTCTTCTACCGTGGTTGCCATCACAGTTTCCTGGGCAGTTTCAATGGCCTGCAGTGCCAGCAGGTACGCATCGAAGCCAACAGCAGTTCCTTCGTCCGGAACCGCGTCAGGACCATACTTTGAACGGTAAAGTTCCAGCAGTTCCGCAGACTTGCCTGTTGTTATGTCATAACCGAAGTCAGAGGAGTAAGCCGCCTCCAGCGTCGGATTTTTCACAAGAAAATCGTGGAACTTTTCATCATTCCAGGAACGTCCGCCCAGCCACAGGATTCCGTCCAGTTCCAGGGCCATAGCCTGTTCCAGGAAGGTCTGTGCCATAGTCGGATTCATAGACAGGAATACGGCCTGCGCACCGGAATTACGAATCTTTTCGATGGTCGGTCCGAAGTCCGCTGTGTCTGCAGGAACGGTGTAGTTTCCTTTTACGCACTTGTTGTTTCCGGTCAGCTTCTTCATCTTATTGGTGAATCGCTTGATGGTTTCTGTAGCCGCATCGTCGTTTGCAAACTTGACGGTAGCCA
>JAFYKS010000209.1 GCA_017537495.1 Bacillota bacterium
CGATGAGCACTGCACCTTCACTGTATGTTGCAGAGGCTCCCGGATCAATGGCGGCCAGTGCCGTAGTTGGCATCATGGTCACAAGCAGTGCAATCATGAGAAACACTGCTGTTATTTGTTTCAATGTCATCAAAATTCTCCTTCCATTGAAAAAAGCAGCCTGCTGGCTACTTCCTGATTTGATTTATATATATAAAAAGACGTGCCGTAATTGACACGCCTTGGGTTGGTTCTTTAATTGACATCTACAGTTTTGATGATTGGATAAATTGGAATTGGCAGGAATACTTTATCCTAACCAGTGTTGATAATATGCGATGACTCCTAACACACTACCCACACCAAGTCCAGCCAGAGTGCCGAACAAAATATGCAATTTCTGTTTGGCAGACAGTTGTTTTGGAATTTCTTTGTTCTGTTCCATGTGTAAACTCCTTTCTCCTGTGATGACCTTATTTTAGCGAAAGGAGTGGTACAATCACACATCTGCGCCGTAGATTTGAGTCTACGCACCGTGGAACAGAGTATTTTTACCCAAGCCAACCAAAATTATACGCTAAAATTCCCAAGATTGCTCCGATGCAGGCTGCCAGAGCAATGATTGCTCTTTCCTTTTTCTGTTTCGGAGTGAGTTCTTTTCGTGGTGAGCAATCTTTGGGTGCATTTGGATTTGTATCTGCTTCTGGCTTGTTTAACTCACCCTTTAATAATTCATCTACCGATATTCCTAACGTTTCAGCAAGTACAGGCAAGTTAGATATATCGGGGCTTCCGTTTCCTAACTCCCATTTTGAGATAGTCTTATTGGAAAGATTTAATTTATCTGCTAACTGTTGTTGTGTTAATCCTTGCTTCTTTCTTAACTCAGCAATCAATTTTCCTGTTTGTATATTGTCCATCTTTGTTCTCCAAATTCAAATTTGTATGTCTGTATTCTACCAAACAATACTCCTGAATTCAATAAACATCTAACTCAGAAGATACACCGTCACCCAGTTCTCATCATTATCCGGTGTCACATAGAAACACACATCCTGTGGATTCTGTCCCTGCATCTTCACATCAGCATCGATTGCTGCAAGCAGTTCTGCTTTCACATCTTCCCATGGTTCATAGAGACTGAATCTCTTCGGCCATACTGCAAGCCAGGATGTACCGTTGTATGGAGTTTTAGCTTGTCCATCAGACAAGGTACTGTTAAACACTGTATCTGGCCACTGCTTCAGAATATATGATATGCCTGTGTCTACCAGTTCATCTTCTGACCAGTCAAACTCGTAGGATGCCGCATCTGAAAACTTGCCATACACTTTTTTTCCATCCACCATTCTGTAAGCACGGACCTTTAAATCGTATTCTTTCGTAGTATCCGGTATTCCTACAGAAGCTTCCGTTTCTTTGAAGTTTCCCACAAAGCTGAACTTTTCTGCATCCCGTGTCTTCATATACACCTGATACCCGCTGGCACCTGCTGCTGAACTCCAGTTAAGGTCCAGGCTGCGATATATGAATCCGGATGAACCAATACTATTAATCTGCACCCGCTCCGGCCGGGCATAGGCAGATACCGGCACTGAATATTTTGAAAAGATCTTCCGGCCATCCACCAGCTTATACCCCCGGACCTTATACCACCAGGTTTGTCCTGACTTGCGATTGGTATTGATGTACCAGTTCTTCTCCGGATTATCTGTGGTGTAAACCTTTTTATAGGTTCCCTTCTCACTGGAGGACCGATAGACAATATAGCCGTCAGCTCCTTCCATTAGGTCCCAGGATACGCGGATTTTGCTGTAAGAATAACTGGATGCTTTTACCGATTGTGCGGCCGTGCCCTTTAAAGATTTCTCTGCGGCCAGAGAAAAAGAAGTGCATGCAAGGACCAGTATGCTTACTGTAATCATCATTCTGAAATGTTTCATAGTTTTCTCCTTTCCACTTAAATATGCTTATGACCAGGGGTGATGAAAGCGATATCGTCGGGAATCACGACAAAGCATATCCTGCATTTTGGCTGAAAAGGGAATATCGCAGGCTTAAGGAGGTGGCACCCCCGGTCATAAACATATTTTGCGGTACGAAAAAAGGACGGCTGACGCCGTCCTTTTAAGGATTTGTTATTTGATATTAATACTGTTTTCCGAACTTTCTTTCGAAGAACTTTACAATTTCTACGATTGGAATTACCAGGAATGCCAGACCGATTGCAATTGCGTATTCCTTAATGCTGATTGGAGTAAACTCGAATGCAGCTGCCAGGAACGGAACTTCTACTACCAGAGTGGTTGCCAGGAAGCTTGCCACGCCAGCCAGCCACAGAGCCTTGTTCTGGTTCTTCATGGAGAAGATGGAACCTCTCTGAGAACGCATGTTGAAGCTGTGGAAGATTTCCGCCATGGACATGGTCAGGAATGCCATGGAAATACCGTCATGAGATTCTGCGATTTCCCATACGCCGCTTTCAATGTAGTGACCTACAAAGTACGCAATCAGAACCAGAATGGATACTACCAGACCCTGGTATGCCATGTCTACACCCAGACCGCCGGCAAATACACCGTCAGTGGTCTTACGAGGCTTTCTGCGCATGATATCGGATTCAGGCTGTTCCATACCCAGAGCCAGTGCAGGGAAGCAGTCTGTAACCAGATTGATCCACAGCAGGTGTACCGGATGCAGGATGGTGAAGCCCATCAGAGTTGCCACGAAGATGGAGATTACTTCGGACATGTTGGAAGCCAGCAGGAACTGGATTGCCTTTCTGATATTGTCATAGATACGGCGGCCTTCGGAAACTGCACCTACGATAGTAGCGAAGTTGTCATCAGCCAGTACCATATCTGCTACGTTCTTGGTTACGTCAGTACCGGTAATACCCATACCAACACCGATGTCTGCAGACTTGATGGAAGGTGCGTCGTTTACACCGTCACCGGTCATTGCAGTTACATAGCCCAGCTTCTTCCAGGTTGTAACGATTCTTACCTTATGTTCAGGCTGTACACGTGCGTATACACCGATTTCTCTGATCTGAGATTCGAACTCTTCGTCACTCATTTCGTTGAGCATTGCACCGGTGATTGCTTTCTTGGTGCCGTCCAGGATACCCAGTTCACGGCCGATTGCGGATGCAGTGTCAACATGGTCACCGGTAATCATTACAGGAGTGATACCAGCGCTGCCGCATTCTTCAATTGCAGCCTTTACTTCAGGTCTTACAGGGTCAATCATACCAACCAGACCAACGAAGCACAGGTCATGTTCCAGACCTTCTACGGATACGTTCTGTGGCTTTTCTGCATGATCTGCAGTCGCTGCCATCAGTACACGCAGAGCCTGGTCTGCCATTGCCTTGTTTGCAGCCAGAATGTCCTGACGGTCTGCATCAGTAATTTCAACCTTCTGACCACCCTTCAGGATATGAGTACACTTCTTCAGAACTTCGTCTGGTGCACCCTTTGTATACTGAACATAATTTCCACCGTCCTCGTGAACAGTAGTCATCATCTTTCTGCCGGAATCAAACGGAACTTCCGCGATTCTTGGCAGTCTGTCTTCGATTTCATTCTTATCGTGACCCAGCTTGTACGCATAGTTTACCAGTGCACATTCAGTAGGTTCACCGGTTGCCTGAGTATCGCCGGGTTCAATCTTTGCGTCACAGCACAGAGCCATTGCTGTTGCCAGCAGAGTTTCATCTTCGCCGTAATGGTCAACTACGGTCATCTTGTTCTGAGTCAGAGTACCAGTCTTATCGGAACAGATAATCTGTGCACAGCCCAGAGTTTCTACTGCAGTCAGCTTACGGATGATAGCATTTCTGCGGCTCATGTTGGTTACACCCATGGACAGTACGATAGTTACTACTGCAACCAGACCTTCCGGAATCGCAGCAACCGCCAGGGATACAGCTACCATGAAGGTATCCAGCAGAACTACACCGTCAATGGAGTCTGCACGGAACAGGCTTACTGCGAAAATAACTACACAGATTGCCAGTACCAGAACGGTCAGAATCTTGGACAGCTGCGCAAGCTTGATCTGCAGAGGAGTCTTACCTTCTTCTGCCTGTGCCAGAGCATCTGCGATCTTACCCATTTCAGTGTCCATACCGGTTGCGGTAATCACTGCCGCACCACGGCCGTATACAACAGTACTTCCCATGTATACCATGTTCTTTCTGTCACCCAGAGGTACGTCTTTCGCACCATCCAGAGCCAGAGTATCAGCAGTCTTGTCAACCGGTACACTTTCACCGGTCAGTGCTGCTTCTTCAATCTTCATGCTTGCGCAGTCGATGATACGTCCGTCAGCCGGTACAGCGTCACCAGCTTCCAGAATTACTACGTCACCAACTACCAGATCTTCACTCTTAACGGAAATCATCTTGCCGTCGCGGAGAACCTTACTGGTTTCCGCAGCCATCTCCTGAAGTGCTTCAATGGCCTTTTCTGCCTTGCTTTCCTGGTATACACCCAGTACAGCATTAATGATAACTACTGCCAGAATGATGATTACATCGGTGAAACCTTCACCGGAATAGAAGGAAGTTACTCCGGAAATCAGTGCTGCCACGATCAGGATAATGATCATCGGGTCAGCCAGCTGGGACATGAATCTCTTGAACAGAGAATCCTTTTCGGCTTCCTTCAGCTTGTTCTTACCGTTGGCCGCCAGACGCGCTTCTGCTTCTGCTGCAGAAAGACCGCCAGTCTGGGAATTGACCTGTTCTACGGTTTCTTCAATACTTTTCAGATAAAATTGCATTCTTCTCTCCCTTTCCCTGCCCCTTGGGGCCTTTGTAAAAGTACGGCGAAAATCAACAAAAAAAGACTTCCACCATATACGGTAAATATACGGTAAAAGTCTTACTGTTTAAGATATCAGCGAACCGGAGCATTCTTTCAAAACGAATCTCCAGTTGGCCTGACGCAAGATACCACACCAAAATAGTGCCAGTTACTCCCTCTTACAACCAAATATTTTACCAGCTTTATACAGTTCTTGTCAAGAGTCATTTTTCGCTTCAGGGTTAAGTTATTGTTAAGAAGCAATGTTTCCTGATGTCTGATACTCGACATACAGCGGCTGTTCCGGGGCTGTTCCCCGCAAAGGCAGTTCACCGGTTCGGACTTTTACAAGAATAGTATTGCCCATTATTTCAAGCTCCCATTCTATTCCGCTTCCCGAATTTCTCAGCAAAATTTCTTCTGCATACTTTTCTGCTTCTTCAGGACTGCCTCCTCTTTCCAGTACATTTGCCGCAGCATCTGCCATTTCATCACATATCCCGTGCAGTTTCATCCGTGTTCTCATTATATGCATGCTGTCACCGTCATGGAGTATCCCCAGACTCATCAGCAGGATCAGGCCCAGTGTTATTATCAGGTTCTTCATATGTACTTACAATCCAGCCTTTCTCTGTCATCCATACTGTATTTTCTTCCGGTTCAATCCCCAGAACTGAGCCCATGACGATAAGATTCTGTAGCGGAAAGGATACTTCATAAGGAAGTATCTCACTGCCATCCTGAACACATACAACTATCTCCTCCGGAGCACATCCGCAGATTTCCGCCAGGGACTGCTGCAGCCATTGTATATTGGATGCGGCTGCAACTCCATCGGTTTTTACCTTCTCCCGAAACGATTCTACTGCCAGCCCGGACTGAAAGATCCGGACATGGGTAACCTGGTTGCCGGCGAACTGAAGAATAAAAATAGTCAGCAGAAAGAAGGATGCAATTGTGGTTATCAGGTCTTTCACCAGCTTCCGCTCCCTTCCTGAGCATATTGTTCCAGGGAAGCACGCATCACATCGGATGCAGTGGATTTCAGACTTCCCGGCTGGTCACCTGCCATCATATGAAAAATAAACGTTCCCAGCAGAATCGTCCCCATCAGAATTACAAGATTTTTCATGCCCTCCTCCTAAGATGGCCCCGTTCCGAAAGTCAGGTTTTCCATAATTGCCGCATTTCCTTTTTCCACAATTCCCGACGCTGCCGTTTTCAGTGAATTGCCATCCCCGAGAATCATGGTATTTACAATGATTGTTCCCAGTATTACCGTACCTATAATAATTACAAGATTTTTCACGATACATCTCTCCTTTGTTAAAATATATTTTCCATCATGGTCAGTGTATGCATAAACACAATTACCACAGCAAAATCCAGTACCATGACAAATACGGATACAGTAGCCAGCATGGTTGTAATCAGACTGTTCCGCTGTACCCTCTTCATCTCTGCCGTAATCCTCTGCTGACCCATGATTTCCAGAAATACTTCCATCTGTTCCACCAGTTCGTCCGGCGCAATCCGGTCGATTTTAGAAAGTACCATGGCAAAATTTCTTCCTGTCCGGCTTCCGCACTGATCAGAAAGATACTGGAATGCTTCCTGATCGTGTCCGCCTCTGTACAGATTCAGCATTCTCGCATAAACCGGTCTCAGCCAGCGGGCATGTTCCATAACCCTCTCATAGATATAATCTGCGGAAAAAGCATGCTCACGGACCGCCAGGGCCAGATTCTTCAGCAGCAGACTGCTGTCATAAAGCTCCATATCAAATCGTCTGCTTCGTATTGAATGTACTTTCTGATGAATTTTCTCTGCAAACCGGCTCTGCTCTTCAGCAGCTTCCTTCAGCCTCCTGGCAAATACACGAAGTCTTACTGAAGCAGTCACCCGAATTTCCATTTCAGGATGCTTCTTCAGAAACAGAATCATCATGCCGGCCCCAAGGCATAAAAGGCATATAAAATACAGGATATGTCCTGCTGTATCCCAGTCCATCAGTTCCTCCTTATAAATCGAATTTCCGGTTTGTCAGAAGCAGGTGAACGCCGGCAGCGGTCATCCAGGTCAAAAGCCACATGAGAAACCAGACGATTCCGGTTTCAGTCTGAAACTGATAATAAAACCACTGCCCCGGTGTGAGACCGAAAAAGTATATTCCGCCCACCGTCATAACTACGCTTCCCAGGGGAATCAGGTACCGCAGAATGGCACGGGCTTCGTTGTGTTCCCGTCTGGAGAACTCCTCAATCTTTCGAACCTGCTCCATGGATTTTGCCAGGTCACTTAATGATTCCGTCACTCGAATCCCCGACTGACAGGCCAGATAAATATCATCCGCCAGAATATCCGCCCAGGAGGTTCCCATGGCAAAACGGAATTCCTCCAGCAGAAGTTTCAGTTCACTGCTTCCTGACACCCGATTCAGTCCTCTGGATAAATTTAAAAGGAGCTTCCTTGAATAAGGGGCTCCTTCCATGGTCATGGCAGTCACTTCAACTGCACGCACCATGTTGCAGTAATTGATCTTATAATTGTTCAGAATCTCCGTCACAAGGATTTCTCCTTCATGAGAACCTGCAACCTGTCTGCCCTGAATCAGGCATCGCAGCCCAAGATAGGGCAGCAGCATTCCCATAATACATGCCGCCGCTGCTCCTAAAAAGGCTATGCGCCTCACAGTCAGAAGAAAAACAGCAGCGCCTATGCCTGCAGAAATACCATAAAAATATCGAACGCTTTTTTTCGTCCCCATGGAAAGGCTCACCTGCAGAAGACGTCGTATATGCTCCGCCGCATGATTTTGAAAACGCTCCCTGTTCCCTTCTTTCCATTCCTCTTCATTGACAAACTTCTGCTTCCAGCTCTGAAGATAATGTACCGCCAGCCGAATGCAGTCCCTCAGCTCCGGCATTTTCAAAATAACAACTCCTGCCGACAACAATAAAAAGAAAACTAGTTCCATTATTCCGGACCGCCTTCCCTTGCTGCCGGCCGGTAATACCTTGGATATACTACCGTATTTCCTTTCAGTGGATTTCGAAATTCCAACTGTCTGATGATTTCTTCCATTCTGCGCCACTCCCTTCCCTTTTTATCCACTCCGCTGATTCCCTCTGCCCATGCAAAATCGGCCTTCCATAGCCACTGTTTCTCAGAAGCGTCGTATCTGCACAGCTGGTGTACAGACACCTCATCCTTTTCCATGTCATATCTGTATGCATCAATGCTCACAAGCCGCTTTCGGCTCCGGTCCGGATATTCCGGTGCAAAGCGGAACACCAGCTGAAAACTCCGAAAAACCTGTGCGATAATACTTTGAAGATTTCCGCCATACCGCTCCTGTACTGCCGCAGCCATTTTGTATGGAATGTTCTCACTGCTGCCGTCATGAACAGTAGCCTTACTACGCATGGTACCCGTAGCGGTGATTTCCAGTGCCAGATGATAAGCTGCAGCATCCCGCATTTCCTCCAGAAGTATGTAGTCATTGTCCCCTCTCATGAGGGAGCGGGTCAGCCGGTCCAGATCTTTCCCATCGGCAATCAGCTGCATCAGGGGTGCGTCCGGCATAATTTCATGCCACGGAGTTTCCGGGTCTGTGGCAACTGCAAGTCCTTCCAGAGCAGGATCTTCTTCCTGCTGCCAAATCTGCAGAAACGTGGTCTTGCCAGAGCGCACCGGACCGGTGATTAAAATGTTCAGTCCGATTTTCACCAGAAGGCGGAACAGTGGTACCGCTTCTGCCGGGATGGTTTCCAGTTCCGCCAGGGTCTCAAAAGTCAGATTCTGCAGAATATATTTACGGAATACCATAACATCCTGCTCCGGTTTGGTCCTCTCACCGGAGAAGATGGTAATTCTTATGCCGTTATGAAGATATACCTCGTGAAATCCTTCTTCCAACCGTTCTCTTGGAGAAGCCAGCAAAAGCGAACGTTTCAGCTGCTCCCGGCGTTTTGCACTGATGCGCTGAGGCTGAAGAACCGATTTCCCATCGATAAGGCAGTAAAGCCGGTCCCCAATCAGTTTTGCAGAAGAAGAACTGCGGTATTCTTCTGTGGCATCGTATGCCCAGGGAGCCAGTCCGGCCAGACCATATACTTCATGAAAAACACCTTCTGCCAAATCGCGGTACCAGGGCGGAAAGGGCGTATTCTGCAAGCCACGGTCAGACAGTATCTCCCGGATCCGTTCCTGGAAAAAATTCCGTTCCCGCTCATAGCCTATAATTGCCCGCTTTTCACGCTCCAGCTTCCGGCTTCTTGCAGCCTCATCCGTATCGCGCCAGTCCGCTTCAAATACATCTTCCACCATACTGCAGATACGAAAAAACGGTTCATATTCTTCTTTGATTTCATCCTTCAGAAGTTTCAATTTTCTTCTCCTTCTCATCTTCAATCAGCACTGCAATCTTCTCCATCGCTTTCCGGAACGGTCTGTATTTCATCAGGGTGCACCGTTCCAGCTCTGCCTGCCATCCGTAAGGCAGGTAAGGAATTGTGCTCAGCCTGTCTTCTTCGCAGGGCAGCATCTTCTTCAGCTGGCTTTCCTTATAAAATGTCCCGTTGCCCACAAACTTATTCACCACAAAATAGGGTTTGACCTTCATTCTGTTTTCCACCCATTCCCGCCGCATCTTCCAGCGGTGCAGGGATTTTTCCTGTTGGGTCAGGACCAGAAAAATCATTCCCGCAAAATCCAAAGCCTCCTGCCCCATGGACGATTCACCGCTGCTTCCGCCGTCCACAATCACATAATCCCACATCCGACTGCATGTGCTGCACAGCTCCGAAAGCAGTCCCTTCAGGTAATTTCCACCGTTCATCCAGCTTTGAACTCCCTGCAAAATATCTGCCCCTCGGTGTTTGACAGCCAGCTGCCTGATTTCCTCTTCATCTTCTGTGCGGTCCCAGAGATCAGCTGCAGCGCCCGCAGGTTCTGCAGCAGAAAAAGCAATTCCCGGGATTGAACCGGCACTGATGTACAGGACGTTTTTACCCTTTTCCGCAAGCAGTTCCGCAGCAGAAAGTGCGGTCATGGTCGTTCCTACCTGGCTGTCACAGCCGTAAAACAGTATTACATTTTCAATTATCATATCCTGCTCCTAACTGTAAAGTATCATGAACCGTTTTCC
>JAFYKS010000210.1 GCA_017537495.1 Bacillota bacterium
ACCGGTCTGTTCCATGACGATGGCGGTTTCCCAACCAACGACAATCACCTGGCTTATTCTCAGGAACGCCGTCTTCTGGACAAAATCCGCATGAACCAGGATGCAATCGAAAAGTGGGAGGAAACAGATATCGAAGATGCCGAAGTCGTAATCGTATGCTACGGCGGTACTGCAGGTGCTGCAAGCGGTGCTCTGGAAAAGGCAAAGGAAATCGAAGGCTTCCCTAAGGTGGGTATGTTCCGTCCTGTTACCGTATGGCCGTTCCCTGAAAAGGAAATGATGAAGATTTCCGAAAAATGCAAGCATATCATCATGGCAGAACATAACGACGGTCAGATGCTTATGGAAGTACAGAGAGCTGTCAAGGGCAACGTTCCTGTTTCCTTCGTCGGCAAGATCGACGGAACCACAATTACTCCAGATGATATCTTAGCTGCAATCCGGGAGGTGTACGAAGATGCCAAGTAAATTAATAGAAAATACAATGCGTGTAAACCGTCTGCCTCACATCTGGTGTCCTGGCTGCGGTCACGGTATCCTGATGCGCGACGTTGCACAGGCAATCGATAATATCGGCCTGGATCCGGACAAGGTAGTAATCGTATCCGGTATCGGCTGTTCCTCCAGAGCAGCAGGCTACATGAACTATAACACTCTGCATACTACTCACGGCCGTGCTATCGCCTTTGCAACCGGTGTTAAGCTGGCTAACCCTGAACTGACTGTAATTGTTATTACAGGTGACGGCGACGCTACTGCAATCGGCGGCAACCACCTGATTCATGCATGCAGAAGAAACATCGACCTGACAGTCGTTGTATTCAACAACAACATTTACGGTATGACCGGCGGTCAGTATTCCCCTACTACTCCTCACATGGAAAAGGGTACTACAGCTCCATACGGCAATATCGACTACAACTTCGACATTCCTAAGCTGGCTGAATCTGCAGGTGCAACCTACACTGCAAGAGGTACTGCATACCACGCTCAGCAGATGATCAAGCTGATTGAAAACGGTATCCGTCACCGCGGTTTCTCCCTGATTGAAGGTCTCAGCGTATGTCCTACATATTACGGCAGAAAGAACAAGAAGGGCAACACCGTTCAGATGTACAACTGGCAGAAGGATAACTGCATCGATGTAAAGAAGGCTGCCACTATGAGCGCTGAAGAGCTGGAAGGCAAGGTTATCATCGGCGAAATGTCCGTAGCAGACAAGCCTGAATACACCGATATGTACATGAAGATTATCGAAAAGTGCGGAGGTAACAAATAATGAAAAAGGCCGAATTACGTTTTACAGGTTCCGGCGGTCAGGGTGTTATCCTGGCAACCATTATTCTCGCCGAAGCCGCATATGAAGATAAGAAGCAGGTGGCACAGTGCCAGTCCTATGGTCCTGAAGCCAGAGGCGGTCTCTGTAAGGCAGAATGCATTATCGACGACGAGCCGATTGCATACACCAAGGTTGGTCAGCCAACTCTGCTGCTCTCCCTGACTCAGGCATCCCTGAACAAGTACGTATCTGACGTACAGGACGATGCTATCATTCTGGCAGACGCTTCCATCGAAGTTCCGGAAGAAGTAAAGGCAGCTCACAAGGTTTACAGCCTGCCAATCCTGTCTTCTGCTATCGAAGTGATCGGAAATCCAATGTCCGCAAACATCATTTCCGTAGGTGCAGTAAACGAAATCCTGAAACTCACTTCTCAGGAATCTCTGGAAGAAGCTGTACTGAACCACATTCCTAAGGGAACAGAAGAACTGAACCTGAAGGCACTCCATCTGGGTGCGGAACTGGCTCGCGGCTAGTGATCAGGCTCACATACAAAATAACAGACATGAAAAAAGACGGAGCACATCGCTCCGTCTTTCTGTTTTCATATTTAATTCAGGCGGCGCTGCATCTGTTCCGGATTATCCGCATATTCCAGAGCCGTTTCCTTCGTAATCTTTCCGTCTTTATACAGAGCCAGAATAGACTGGTCCATGGAAATCATGCCTTCAGCTGCACCGGAAGAAATAGCCATGTCAATCTGATGACCCTTATTTTCACGGATCATATTCCGGATTGCACTGTTCACATGCATGATTTCGAATGCTGCAACCATATTTCCGTCGCTGCCCGGCAGAAGCTGCTGGGAAACTACCGTACGGAGCACTGTGCTCAGCTGGATACGGATCTGATCCTGCTGGTTGGCAGGGAACGCATCCACTACACGGTCAATGGAATTAACCGCTCCGCGGGTGTGCATGGTTCCGATAAGCAAATGACCTGTTTCGGCTGCAGTCATGGCAGTACGGATGGTTTCCAGGTCACGCATTTCACCCAGCTGAATCACATCAGGAGCCTGACGCAGACACGCACGGAGAGCTGACAGATAGTCAGTAGTATCTACCGCAATTTCTCGCTGGCTCACAATGCTCTTCTGATTTCTGTGCAGAAACTCAATCGGATCTTCCAGGGTAATAATATGGCAGCTCTGTGTCTGATTAATCCGGTCCACAATACATGCCTGGGTAGTGGACTTACCGCTTCCCGCAGTACCGGTTACCAGAATCATGCCATAATCAGATTCTGCCAGATTCATTACATTTTCCGGAATACCCAGTGCTTTGTAGTCAGGAATGTCAAAGGATACAACCCTGATTACAGCCGCCATGGAACCTCGTTGCATATATGTATTTACACGGAAACGCGCAAGTCCGGGTACAGAGAAGGAGAAATCATCATCTCCGATTCTGATATATTCATCCATGGAACGGTTCGCCAGAGCGTATATTTCAGTCAGCAGTTCTTTCGACTGCGGAGGCAGAATTTTTTCTTCAGAAATGAAGCAGATTACTCCTTCCAGCTTTTCACTGACAGGAGCTCCGGATACGATAAACAGGTCAGAGGCCTGATCTTCTACCGCCTTTTTTAAATAGTCCATTAAAGTGGCCATATTCCTTCTCCTTCACCATTACTTTCTTCTATTATAACCTCTCCGTCCCATACAGGCAAGCTGTCATCGTTCTGCCAGTCTGCAGCAGATACCATCTGCCAGCGGAGCACTTCATATTCTTCTTCCCCAACCAGAACTTCCACTTCCAGATTCAAAGAGTCCGTTACCGGGCATTTGTAGGAATAAAGGTTCCCATCCCTTTTCACTCCTTCCGGCAGCTTTCCGCTGCGGATTTCTGCCAGAATCATCTCCGCCTGACAGTCCGCTTCGTAATAAGCTTCCACAGAAGCAGCAGACTTGTCAGCCAGTTTCTGATCAGCCGTAACCGTAGAAATGGACAGAATTGCAAACACAGTCAGGGCAAGCACTGCGAAAATAACAAGCAGCGAGCTTCCGCCTGTGGCAGGCATACCCATACGCTTCTTATCATTCATGGCTTTCCACCTCCTGCCAGCATACAGTCAGGGCAAAAAGTTCCTGTCCCGTCTCATCCGTCACTGCGATATCTGCCATACCCAGCAGCGGATTTTCCGTCTCTGCAAGGCGTACTTCTGCACAGAGTTCTCCGTCAAAATACACCCGAAGCCCGTCCTCCGTGTTTTCGCCCTCCAGAATCGTTGCTGCCGCATCAAAATCGCCCCGGCAGGCCTTTACCACTTCCGCCACAGTTTCTCCGTGCAGAATAGCGCTGTCCCGTTCTGCGATTTCTGAGGATTTCACATCTGACCACACAAAAGCCTGCAGACATAATGCTGCAGACACTGCGAAAATCAATACCATTACCGTCAGTTCTATCAATGCAAGAGGTGCCTTATTCTTCATAAAGTTCCTCCCCTCCGCTGCGGAGATACAGCTGCAGTTCATGGTCTTCTCCCAATTTGTCTTCAAGAAGAATCCAGAGCAGATTATCCTCCAGAGCCATGGACAGATATCCGGCCTCCAGAACAGGTTCTCCCAGCTCCGGCATCGGTTCATCGCCTGCCGGACCAAAATATTCTCTCAGCCACCCGTCATAACAGTAAACCCAGGTGGTGTAGTTTTCCCCGTCAAATTCCTCATCGAAAAGCAGTGCCTCGCCGTCACCGAAAGATGTCAGAGTGACAGGACCGTCCGCCTGACGTACTTTGGACGCAAGAAACTGCATGGATGTTCTCTCTGCAAATGATGCCTGTCCTCTGGAGTGAATCTTCTGATAGGTGTTAGCCCCCTGCAGAAGCACCAGAAGTACACAGACTGCAAATATTCCGAATACCAGCAGCGCTGCCAGTCCGGATATGGAATTTTTACTTCTGCTGGTTTTATTCATTCGTTTTGCTCAGTACGGTGATATCCGGCATGATGTTTGTAGCAAACACCTGATAATGAACGGTGTACCGCTGCCGGTCAATCTGTATTCCGTAATGTTCCTCCATATATTCCAGTGTCGGCGGATAAAAACCTTCTGCTGCATAGCAGGAAACCGCCGTTTTTCTCAGCACATCCTCAAGCTGTTCCAGAGCTTTATCATCCTGGCCGCTGCTGATATTTGCCAGCGCTGTAAAGAACAGAAGCGCAATCATCAGCACTGCGACAGGCATCATGAGCCCTGAAATCAGTGTTTTGCCTTTTTCTCTTTTCGTTCTGCCCATTGCTTACCTCCGGAATTATCCAATGGCAGACATGATATCCACCAGCGGAAGCATTACGGAAAGAAGAATCAGGCCAATCAGAACGGAGGTAACCAGAACCAGTGCAGGTTCCACCTGGCTTACTGCGCGATGCAGTGCATCTTCACTGTCTTCCTGCATTCTGCGGGAGATTTCTCCCATGGCAGTATCTCCTGCTCCGCCTTTCATACCAGCTTCCAGAAGACGGCATTCCTTCTGCGGCAGGATTTCATGTTCCCGAAGTGTCTGAGTCAGAGCACGACCTTCAGCCAGCTGTGATGCACATTTCAGGCAGTGATCACGGATAACAGGCACATCGGTTACCAGCTCCGCTGCCAGTTCCAGCGCTTCTTCCACAGGAAGACCGCTTCTCATACCCATGGCCAGAACCTGCGCTACTCTTGCGTGATTCAGTTTGCCGGAAACACCCTTGTGACCCCGTTTTCTATTCCAGCTGCCCAGAATCTTTTCTCTGAAAGAAGAAACTCCCGAGAAGAGAACAAGAAAAACAACCGCTGCCGCCAGCAGGCCGCATAACACCGGCATCATCCGGTCCAGAAGCTGGCCGAATACCAGCAGACCTCCCGCAATACCGGTCAGCTGGCTTCCAAGCTGTGCATACACAGAATCAAAGACCGGCAGAACTTTCGACAGCAGTACCACAATGACTGCCAGCATAATGAAAAGAAGAACGGCAGGATAGAGAAGAGCAGACTTAATCTGTCTTTCCATATGCATGCGTTCTTCGTAATATATTGCCAGGGAACTCAGGCTTTCTTCCACGTCGCCGGAACGCTCACCGGTTTCCAGCAGACCGCATACATAGCCCGGAAAAGCACCGCTTTCCCGAAAAGCTGCAGACAGGGAAAAGCCGCAGTCAGCCTTGTCGGCCAACTGCAGCAGTAATTCTTTATATTCTGATGTTTCCTCATCTTCAGCCAGAAGTGACAGTCCGTCGCCTGCACCGATTCCCGCATGAATCAGTGTGGATAAACTCAGGCACAGATTACTGATTTCCTCGTAAGATA
>JAFYKS010000211.1 GCA_017537495.1 Bacillota bacterium
ACCCAGCATCTTGGATACTCTGCTCAGCTTGTTCTCACCCAGATCTTCCAGATGATTCATGATTATATACTCTACCGTCTCATCCAGAAGGCCTTTTGCCGCAAGCTGAATAATCAGGCATTCCTTCAGGTTTCTGGCGCCGACACCGGCAGGCTCAAAGGTCTGAATCACATCCAGAACCTCTTCCACCTTATCCAGGTCAGTTCCAAGCACCCGAGCTGCTTCTTCTGCAGACATGGTAAGATAGCCATTATCATCAATGGCTTCTACGAGAAATCTGCCGATTTTCCGATCATCACCCTTCAGACTGGAAAAAGTCAGTTGGAGGAGCAGTACGTCCTCCAGTGTCTCATCCTTGCTGACAAACTGCTCATAGGAATATTCACTTTCGCTGTCTCTGGAATATTCCCACTGTTTATAACTGATATCGTCGTACTCCGCTTCCTTTATCTTTTCACGGAGGTCAAAATCATCTTTTTCACAGGCCTTGGCGTCCAGTTCTTCCGTTCTGGTCACCTCTTCCCTTGGTCTTTCTTCGGAATTTCTGTCAAATTCAAGGACCGGATTCTGCATCAGTTCCTCCTGAACGAATTCGTCCAGTTCCTGGGTGTTAAACTGCAAAATCTGAATCGCCTGAATCAGTTCCGGGGTCATGGTGAGTTTCTGCGTCTGTTCTATTGTTAAATCATAACCTAGTTTCATCCTTCACCTCAAACATAATATCTTGCAAATATTATACCAAATTTATCTCCCTATTTCAACCCCGGGAAATTTAATTGTCTTAATGCCTCGAATAAAATAATATTCGCACAGTTTGCAAGGTTCAGGGAACGCAGACGGGTATCCGCACTCATGGGAATACGAATGGCAGTTTCTTCATGTTCCGAGATAAAATCACGGGGCAGACCTGCAGTTTCCTTACCGAACAGGAACATGTCACCATCCTGATATGCATGTTCTGTATAAATACGGCCGCCCTTGGTGGTGGCCAGGAATAGCCTGCGGTCTCCGTATTTTGCCATGAAATCGTTCAGAGACTCATGGACTTCCACATCCACGTACTGCCAGTAATCCAGGCCTGCACGCTTCAGACTTTTATCGTCTATATTGAATCCCAGCGGTTTCACCAGATGCAGGGTTGTACCGGTTGCTGCACAGGTACGGGCAATGTTTCCGGTGTTAGGCGGAATTTCAGGTTCTACAAAAACGATATGTAAAGACATAGTTCAACTCCTCTCTTCAACACTTAATTTTACCCTTTTCGAGGTTCTTTGTCCATAGATTGAAGGATAAAAAAGCGGAAAGAAAAAACCCGGAAAGGTCTTGACAAACCTTCCGGGCTGTGATTTACATTTTCGGTATTTTGTAATTATTTGTTAGCACCGCAGCACTTCTTGTACTTCTTGCCGGAACCGCAAGGACAAGGATCGTTTCTGCCAGGTTCCTTTTCCTTAACTACGATTTTGGAACGGTTGAAGCTCTTAACGATGTCATGAATCTGATCAGGAGTCAGAACGTCATCCCATTCAGGCAGAGTGTACAGGTATTCTGCTTCAGCCTTCAGCATGTTAAACAGCAGTTCTTCGAAGTTTACATCCAGATCCAGTTCAGTTTCTTCAGTGATGGAATCCAGATCATTTGCTGTGTATAAGCTGGTGTTGATACCATCCAGGAAGCCCATGAAGATTACAGGTCTGGTTTCGAACTGAGCAGCCAGATCGCTGAACTTACCCTTCATGTGTTCATCCTTGTGTGCCAGGATGTGCTGATAAATTCTTGTTTCCGCATCGCTGTATTCTTCCCAGAACGCGTCAAAAGTTTCTTCTGTCTGGGTTTCCATTAATTCAACCCACTGCTTGTATAAAGTCATAATTTCCTCCATATTATATAAGATTTATATTTACTATTTAGTTTTAGCCACTTTAATGATGTCGCCGACGATGGCACTGCCGGTAGGAAGAGCGCCTGCACCCTTACCATAGAACATGAGCTCGTCCACCATATCGCCGGTGATGTATACTGCATTGAATTCGTTGCTTACGCCTGCCAGAGGATGTGCAAACGGAATCTTTTCCGGTGCTACGCTGGCTTCCACACTGCCGTCTTCCATCAGCTTTGCATGGGCAATCAGCTTCAGCTTGCAGCCTTCTGCAGCCGCAGCATCAATGTCTGCCTTTGTGATTTTAGAGATACCTGTAGTAGGAATTTCAGTCGGTGCAATATACTTATCGAATGCCAACGCAATCAGGATGGACAGCTTGTTAGCCACGTCGATACCTTCCACGTCAGCGGTAGGATCTGCTTCCGCAAAACCTTTCGCCTGAGCATCCTTCAGTACGTCAGCATAGTCTGCGCCTTCTTCTGTCATCTTGGTCAGGATATAGTTTGTAGTACCGTTTACAATACCCATCACTTCCAGGAAGTTA
>JAFYKS010000212.1 GCA_017537495.1 Bacillota bacterium
AAGGCCTGCCAGAATCTTGGCATCCTCCAGATTTTCCATGAAGGCACCGTCGCCCACCTTTACGTCCAGGACGATGGCATCAGAACCTGCTGCCAGTTTTTTGCTCATGATACTGGAAGCAATCAGCCCGAAGTTATCCACGGTAGCAGTTACGTCACGGAGCGCATACAGCTTCTTGTCAGCCGGTGTGATATGTGCTGTCTGACCGATTACTGCCATACCTGTTTCATTTACCTGGTCCAGAAATTCCTGTGGTTCCAGGGAAGTACGGAAGCCGGGAATGGATTCCATCTTGTCTACAGTACCGCCGGTAAAGCCCAGGCCGCGTCCGCTCATCTTTGCGATAGGAACACCGCATGCAGAAGCCAGAGGAGCTACAACCAGAGTGGTTTTATCGCCTACACCGCCGGTGGAATGTTTGTCAACCTTCACGCCATTAATGGGTGACAGGTCAATTGTATCGCCGCTGTAGCGCATTGCGTCAGTCAGCTGGAAGGTTTCTTCCCGGTTCAGTCCCTGGAAATAGATTGCCATCAGCAGAGCAGATGCCTGATAGTCAGGAATGTCACCTGCCACGTAGCCGTTGATGAACCACTGAATTTCTTCTCTGGTCAGTACCTGGCCTTCCTTCTTCTTCTGAATCATATGTACCATGTTCATAACAGAATTTCCTCCTTAAAGCTTACTCCCACACCGGTTCCTGCTACGCCCAGCAGGTCTGCAACTGTGGTCCCCACATCCGCAAAGCTTCCGCGGATACCCAGGTTCAGTCCCTTCTTACAAGGTTTGCCGTATACGACCAAAGGAACATACTCTCGGGTGTGGTCAGTTCCTTCTTCCACCGGATCGTTTCCGTGGTCTGCCGTAATCATCAGAATATCGTCATCACCCATAGCTTCCAGGATTTCCGGAATGCGGGCGTCAAACTCTTCAATACATTTTCCGTAACCAATCGGATCTCTTCTGTGACCGTACTTGGAGTCGAAGTCAACCAGGTTGGTAAAGACGAATCCCTCAAAATCCATTCCAAGTGCTTCGATGGTCTTATCCACGCCGTCCATGTTGCTCTTGGTGTGGATATTTGTGGTCAGGCCCTTTTCATTGAAGATGTCACCGATTTTGCCGATGCCGTAAACTTCCTTTCCGGCTGCCTTAATCAGGTCCAGAATGGTATCTCCCGGCGGTGTCACCGCGTAGTCGCGGCGGTCAGAAGTACGTTCTCTTTCACCTGCAGCATTAATCATGTATGGGCGGGCGATGACTCTGCCGCATGCCCAGTCACCCACCAGAAGTCTGCGGGCTTCCAGGCAGATTTCATACAGTCTTTCCAGCGGAATCACATCGATGTTTGCTGCAATCTGCAGCACGCTGTCTGCAGAAGTATATACGATAGGCTTTCCGGTCGCTTCATGCTCCGGTCCCAGATCTTCAATAATAGCGGTGCCGGATGCCGCATAATTTCCCAGGCATTCCACGCCGATGGCCTCTTCAAATGCTGCCATGAAATCAGCCGGGAATCCATCGGGATAAGTCTTGAACGGAATTTCCGTCTTCAGACCTGCGATTTCCCAGTGGCCGGTCGTCGTGTCCTTCCCTGCAGAAATTTCATCCATTTTGCCGAAACAGCCGGTTGGCTCAGACACAGCCAGCTTGCCCTCACAGACACCATCGATATTCCCCCAGCCCAGGGCCAGCAGGTTCGGCATATTGATCGGTGTGCCGTCAGCCTCCATCTCACGTACGATATGGCCAAAGGTGTCAGCTCCCTGGTCGCCGTATTTTGCCGCGTCAGGAAGAGCCCCAACGCCCAGGCTGTCTGTTATCATTAAAATTACTTTTCTCATGTCCTATCCCTCCTGTACAGAAGCGGTACTGCCCGGCTGAATTTCCTGCGGCATGCCTTCCACATAATCCAGTGAAACCAGCTTATATTCCACGCCGTTGAACATTCCCTGCAGCCCGTATTTAAAGGATTCCTTTCCGTGAAGATGACCGTAAACACAGGTTTCCACCCCGAATTCCGTCATCAGTTCAGTGAATCCGCTCTTGTGATGGCGGTCATTGGTCGGCGGATAGTGAAGCACACCGATAATCCGGTCTGCGCCGGCTGCCCGTCCCTCTTCCAGTGACAGACGCAGACGGAGCACTTCCCGCTCATAAATCTTCTTATCATGTTCCGAGAAACAATCTACCCCCGGACAGGTCCAGCCGCGGGTACCGCAGATTGCGGTTACAAGACCCGTTTCCGGATCTTCCACCAGGCTGCACTTGTTCTGAGTGAAATACATGGTGCCGTCCTCATAAAGCTTGTTCAGCTTGCTGATGGACTGCCACCACAGATCGTGATTCCCCTTAAACAGTATTTTCCGGCCGGGCAGGCTGTGAATCCAGTCCAGGTCCGCCATGGCTTCATCCAGCCGCAGACCCCAGGAATGGTCGCCGCAGAGAATTACCACATCATCCGTCCCGATATTTTCGGTCCAGTTCCGTTGGAGCTTCTCCGTGTGGCCAACCCACTGCCCTCCAAATTTATCCATAGGCTTGCTGACACCTTCCCCGAAGGACAGGTGCAGGTCGCCAATTGCAAATATCTTCATCGTTCCTCCTCTGTCAGATCTGAAAGTTCCAGCATCTGTGCCGCTTCGCGGTCGCCCAGGGAAGTTACTCCGCGTAGCTTTCTCTGAATGCTGCGGGTTCTGGTTCCAATGAGCTTATCCAGTTCCGCGTTGGCCTGATTGATTCGGGCCTGAGTTGCTTCCAGAACGGTACCGAACTTGTCAAATTCTGTCTTCACGGCTCCCAGCACATCCCAGACTTCGCTGGAGTGTTTCTGGATTGCCAGAGTTTTAAAGCCCATCTGCAGGCTGTTCAGCAGTGCCGCCATGGTTGTCGGTCCTGCGATATTAATCTTATAATCACGCTGCAGCACTTCCAGAAGGCCCCGTCGTACCACTTCCGCATACAGTCCCTCAAAAGGCAGGAACATAATACCGAAATCTGTAGTATACGGTGGTTCCACGTATTTATCCCGGATATCCCTTGCTTCGGATTTGATAACTCTCTCCAGGTTCTTTGCTGCAAGTTCTATTGCTGCTGAATCGCCGCTCTCATAGGCTTCCACCAGAGCCGCATAAGCATCCCCCGGGAATTTTGCGTCAATCGGCAGCCATACGATACCGTCGCCGTCACCGGGAAGCTTCACTGCGAATTCAACTCGCTCGCTTCCGGTACTCTTCGTCCGCACGTTTTCTTCATACTGGTCCGGAGCCAGAATCTGCTCCAGAATAGCTCCCAGCTGCACTTCCCCTAAAATACCTCTGGTTTTCACATTGGTGAGAACTTTTTTCAGGTCGCCCACACCGGCAGCCAGGTTCTGCATCTCACCAAGTCCCTTATATACCTGTTCCAGACGCTCGCTTACCAGCTTGAAGGACTGGCTGATTCTGTCCTCCAGCGTCTTCTGCAGCTTTTCATCCACCGTCTGACGCATTTCCGTCAGCTGGCGGTTATTGTCTGCTGTTAAATCCGTGATTTTCTTTTCCATGGTGCCGCGGATAGCTTCCAGCTTCTGTTCATTTTCCACTGCCATGTGGCTGAACCGGTTGTTCAGATCGAACAGACGGCTGTCCATATTCTCTGCCATCATCTTCTGATTGGCAGACACCATTTCCCCAAACGTGCTGAAAGACTGGTTCACTGACTCACTCATATCTTTCCGCATCCGGTGCATCTCTTTTTCCAGCCCGCTGCACCGCAGCAGAACCAGAATGGTCACCAGACCGCAGAGGATAGAAGTCCCCAGCAGCATATACATAATCACTTCTGTATTCATTCTTCTTTTATAACACCCTTCATTTCTTTATACTGGTTTTCCAGTTCATTCATGTCTCTGCGGGCAGAATTGAGCGCAAGGCTGACGGCCAGGGAAATTTCCTTGAATTCCTTTACTGTAGCACCCTGACGGCGTACCTTACGGTTCTGCAGGTCATAGAACTGCATATTCACTTCACAAAGCCGCAGGAATGTCTTCTTGCACTGTGCAAAATCCGCAGCCAGCTTCTGCGCCGCTTCGTCCTCTGCCGGTATTTCTATATCGCTCATGCTCATCAGCGCCGTCTGCTTCATATGAATTTCAAAACGGCGGATGATGTCGTCATAGTTTTTCTTCTGGAATGGCTGGAATTTCTTTACCAGCTCTGTACCCATGGCATTGGTGCGTCCGAACTCCATGACCACATCATTAAAGAACCGGTCTGTCACCGCATATAACTCTTCTCTGTAATCCATTATACCCTCCTCATATTTACCCGCCCCGGACCGCATGAAACAGTCCGGAGCAGGGATTTTGCCACGTATTATTCCGCGGATGGTGTGTGCCACTGCCAGTTAAGAACTTCAGGCAGATCCTGACCTTCCTCGGCAATATACTGCTTATGGCGAACCAGCAGGTCGTTCATCTGCTGATTCAGGTGTGCACCGCGGCTTCCCAGCTGCGGCAGGTTATGGAGTGCATCCTTGACCAGGCTGAAGCGGTCAATCTTATTCTGCACACGCATATCGAATGGTGTGGTAATTGTACCTTCTTCCAGATAGCCGTGAACGGAAATGTTTCCTTCGTTGGTTCTGCCCTGAGTCAACTCATGAATCAGCTTCGGATAGCCGTGGAATGCAAAGATTACAGGCTTATCCTTTGTGAACAGCAGATCAAACTCATCGTCAGTAAGTCCGTGCGGATGATTGTGATTGCTTTCCAGCTTCATCAGATCTACCACGTTTACCACACGGATTTTCAGTTCCGGCAGCGCATCTCTGAGAATGGTAACCGCTGCCAGTGTTTCCAGAGTCGGAGTATCGCCGCAGCATGCCATAACGATGTCTGGTTCTGCGCCCTGGTCATTGGAAGCCCACTGCCAGATACCTGCACCCTGTGTACAGTGAACTGCAGCTTCTTCCATGGACAGCCACTGTACAGACGGATGCTTGGAAGTTACCATCACGTTGACATAGTTTCTGCTCTTGATACAGTGGTCGAAAACAGACAGCAGACAGTTTGCATCAGGCGGCAGATAGAGGCGGACCACGTCGGCTTTCTTGTTAGCCACGTGATCCAGGAAACCTGGATCCTGGTGAGTATATCCGTTGTGGTCCTGCTGCCATACGTTGGAAGACAGAATCAGATTCAGAGAAGC
>JAFYKS010000213.1 GCA_017537495.1 Bacillota bacterium
ACGGCTTACGTAAATGACATGGTCAGGCAAGTGTCTGCAGAACTCTCTATTGATGGCCTGATAGAGCCCGCGGATTTCCGGATTAGCCTTTTCCACGTGAACCAGAACAGCCTCTTTGGAAATCGGACAGGAGTATTCACCGATAGAAACCGCCTCCACCTTTCCGTCTACACGGATCAGGCCGGTAAACAGTTCTTCTGTACCCACGAAACCCAGCAAAACATCGATTGCCTGGCTTTCCAGTCGAAGAATCGTTCTCCATTCTTCCGGCAGTTCTTCCAGCTTGTCCTCATTGATGCGCACCAGAAATTCCCGGACTTCTTCCAGGTTTTCCGGTGTGATTTTCTCATAGGACCAGTCATAAGTACGGAGAAAATAATTCAGATGGTTCTTCTTCTGATGGTACTTTCTGCCCTTCAGTTCTGCCAGTTCCTCGCGCAGGTAAATGTAGTCGTCATCGTCCCTGTCATGGGTCAGAATCACATCATCGCCGTAGATTTCCGTCAGCAGCGGTGCCAGAGCTTCCGGAATCATGGAGATTTCGAAAGGCACGCCTGCTTCGGCGAATTTTGCACGGGCTGTGTCGATGGTCCAGCGGAGAGCTTCCAGGTCATATGAGCCCTTTCTGGTCAGAGGGAAGGACATGAAATATTCCTTTTCTTCTGTTTCCAGGGTGCCCATACCCAGCAGGCACAGGTACTCACCGATAATCTCCCATGTGATGTGGTGGGTATCCTTCCAGATATAGTTGGCAATGAAGGTGTGGCTGGACGCCTCATAATTATAGCCGCAGAAGTATTTTTCCAGAAGTTTCTTATCTTCCGGAGTCAAATTGTCAAAACTGTTCTTAAAAAACATAATATCCCTTCAGCTGTATCTTATTTCACGATGGCGGAAATCGCCTTGAATTCCGGTGCCTTGGCACTTCCCAGCATTTCGTACAGCACACTTTCGTAATTTGTAATCACTGCACCGGCAGCTTCCATGCGGCGCAGGGAAACTTCCTTGTGCTCTCTGCTGCGGGACTGAACGGTATCTGCAGGCAGGAACACCTTAAAGCCGATTTCCATCAGGTCCAGAGCAGTCTGTTCCACGCAGATGTGGGTTTCGCAGCCTGCGATAATCACAGAAGTTCTGTCGTTTTCACCTGCAGCTTCTTCCAGTGCATCGTTGAACTGGATATTTCCGCAGCAGCTGAAGGTCACCTTGTCGATTGGTTCGAACTCACCCAGAGCTTCCGCTACAACAGGCACAGTCTGACCCAGGCCTCTGGTGTACTGCTGTGTCACAATCACAGGAACGCCCAGTTCCTTACAGCCACGGATCAGACGGGCAGTCTTGTCTTCCACGTCATCACGGTCATACATGGCAGGCATCAGTTTTTCCTGAAAATCAATTACTACCAGGATTGCATCGTCTTTTTTCAGTCTCTTAATCATATTGTAATTCTCCATTCTTCTGCCATTTTCAGGCCTTCATAGTCGTTAAGATCATATTTCACCATGGCGATGGTAGCCCAGCCGTTCTTCGTCAGGTAAACATCGCTGTCCGGCTCATTGCTTCCGTCAAAGACCGGTGCTGCAGAATAGCGCAGAACTCCCGGCGCCTTCTCTTCGAACCAGTCATGGTAGGTCAGAGTTCCCAGACGGGCTGTCTTCACACCCTTCAGCTCACTTCTTGGAATGTTCGGTGCATTGAGACTGACCACAGTGCCCTTGCCCCGGGTTTCCAGTGCCCGTTCAAAAACTGCCACGGCCAGGTCGCATGCCCCGCCAAAATATTCCGGATAGTGGTCGCATACAGAAACAGCTACTGCCGGCAGTCCCAGGAATATGCCTTCTGCAGCCGCAGACACGGTACCGGAGTACATGGTGTCGGTAGCCAGGTTGGCGCCATGATTGATTCCTGCATATACAATGTCTACAGCGATTCCCTGCTTCCGCAGAATATCGTACCCAACTTTCACGCAGTCAGCCGGAGTTCCGGAAAGTTTCCAGGCTTTTTTCGCTTCAGGAAAATCTTCCACCTCGGTCAGCACCAGGTCATCATGGAGGCTGAGGCAGTGGCTGCTGGCACTTCGCTGACCGTCCGGTGCCACCACATATACATCGCCTTTTTCACTCAGTGCCTGAGCCAGCCGGCGGATGCCTTCTGCCTGAATTCCATCATCATTTGAAATTAATATATTTAATCTTTTATTCATTCGTCCAGATCCATTACCTTTCCGATTGCATCATTGATTACCAGATCCGCGTGGCTGTCATACGGTGTTACAGATTTATTAATCAGCACCAGATTTTTACCGCGGAAATAGCGGATTAAACC
>JAFYKS010000214.1 GCA_017537495.1 Bacillota bacterium
ATGTTCCTCCAATAAGAAGGGACAGAGCCATGTTCTGGAAGCCATGGGTCTGAAGTTCAAGGAAATTGAAGGTGCTATCCGTTTCAGCTTCAGTGAATTCAACACCATGGAAGAAATGGAATACACATTAGAAAAAGTTAAGGCTGCAGTAGCAAGATTCCGTAAGCTGGGCAGCTTCAGATAGAAAAGGAGACACACAAATGAACGAACAGAATATTCTCATCGTCCGCTGCGGCGAAGTAGCCCTGAAGGGCATGAATAAGCCATATTTTGAGAAGATGCTGGCTGACCGCATCAAGGGGAACCTGAAGGAGTTCGGCGGCGGCATCAGTGTAAAGCGTCAGGAAGGCCTGATTTTCGTAAGAGCCGATAAGGAACTGGATATCAAGGCTATCATCAAGCAGGTTTCCAAGGTATTCGGTGTGGCATCCATCAGCCAGGCTGTGGAAGCACCGTCCGACATCGAAGCAATCGGTGAAGAAGCAGTAAAGTACATGATGAACCTGATCGAAGAAAAGGGCGTACAGACCTTTAAGGTAGAAGGTAAGCGTGCCGACAAGACTTTCCCTGTAAAGTCTCCTGAAATCGGCCGCGTTATCGGTGCTGCAGTTCTGAAGGGCTGCAAAGTGCTGAAAGTTAACGTACATGAACCTGACGTTCTGCTCCACGTAGACGTACGTTCCGACAGAACGTATATTTACGATGCGAAGATTCAGGGCTTCGGCGGCCTGCCTCTGGGTACAAACGGCAAGGGTATGGTACTGCTGTCCGGCGGTATCGACAGCCCGGTTGCTGCATGGATGATGGCAAAGCGCGGCATGCTCATCGAAGCGGTTCACTTCCACTCCTATCCTTATACCAGCCCAAGAGCACAGGAAAAGGTAGAAGACCTGGCGAAGATTGTTGCATCCTACTGCGGCCGCTTTAAGATGCACTGCGTAAATCTGCTGCCAATTCAGGAACAGATCGTACAGAACTGTCCGGAAGAAGAAACTACTATTCACGTAAGAATGTTCATGATGCGTATTGCAGAAAGAATTGCACGTGACAACGGCTGCATGATGCTGATCACCGGTGAAAACCTGGGTCAGGTAGCAAGCCAGACTGCAGAAGCTCTGGTGGTAACCGACTCCGCTGTTTCCATGCCGGTAATGCGTCCGCTGATTGCCATGGACAAGACCGATATTATGGACAAGGCGCAGGAAATCGGCACTTTCGAAACTTCCATTCAGCCTTATGAAGACTGCTGTACTGTATTCCTGCCAAAGCATCCAACCACCAAGCCTAAGCTGGACAAGATTCTGGAGGCAGAATCCGTACTGGATATCGAAGGCCTGGTAGAAGCGGCTGTAAAAGCAAAGGAAGTTATCAATATCTTCCCGGAATAAAAATAGATAACTGAGTGTGTGGAGGAAGCCATTGACCAGGGAGGGAAACATCATGACAGACAGAGAGATCACTTATGTAATCGGCCACCGGAATCCGGATACGGACTCCATCTGTTCTGCAATCTGCTATGCCAGACTGAAGCATCGGCTGGACGGAGGAAACTACGTTCCGGCACGCGCAGGACAGATGAATGAAGAAACACAGTTCGTACTGAATCATTTTGAAGTGGCACCGCCGGAACTGATCGAAAACATTACCACCCAGGTAAGGGATATTGAAATCCGAAAAACCAAGGGAGTGGAGCGAAACCTCTCCATCAAACGCGCCTGGAACATGATGCAGGAAGACCACGTGGTTACAGTTCCTGTAGTGGATGGCAGCGGCAGCCTGGAAGGACTGATCACTGTAGGGGATATTGCCAAGTCCTACATGAATGTGTACGACAATCACACTCTGTCCGAAGCATCCACCCCTTATGAAAACATGGTGGATACCCTGCAGGGAACCGTTGTGACCGGAGATGCGTCACGCCAGTTTACACAGGGTAAGGTTCTGATTGCTACAGCCAATCCGGATAAAATGGAAAGCTTCATTCAGAAGGGCGACCTGGTAATCCTGGGGAACCGTTATGAATCCCAGCTCTGCGCCATCGAGATGGAGGCAGCCTGCCTCATCGTCTGTGAGGGCGCACCGGTGTCCATCACCATCCGGAAACTGGCAGAGGAACGGGACTGTACCATCATCTCCACACCTTTTGATACCTTCACCGTATCCAGACTGATTAACCAGAGCATCCCGGTGAAATTCTTCATGAAGACGGAGAAGCTGGTAACCTTCGATGATACCGATTACCTGGATGAAGTGAAAGAAGTGATGGCCAACCTGCGCCACCGTGATTTCCCTGTCATTGAAGAGGGAAAATACGTGGGCATGATTTCCCGCCGGAACCTGCTGGGTGCCCGCGGCAAACAGGTCATCCTGGTGGACCATAACGAAAAGAATCAGACCGTAGCCGGCATCGATTATGCGGAGATTAAGGAAATCATCGACCATCACCGCATCGGTGCGGTGGAAACCATTTCTCCTGTGTTCTTCCGGAACCAGCCTCTGGGCTGCACTTCCACCATCATCTATCAGATGTATCAGGAACACGGCATCGAAATCGATCCGCAGACTGCGGGACTCCTCTGCAGTGCCATTATTTCCGACACCCTGCTGTTCCGTTCACCGACCTGTACGGCGATAGACCGGGCGGCCTG
>JAFYKS010000215.1 GCA_017537495.1 Bacillota bacterium
GCAGATATTTTGCCAGGTATTCCGCAATGCTTGTTCTGGAGCCGAAGCCTGCATCCTGCATGGTCTGATATACAGTCTTTTCCGCATCGGATGTTTCACCCTGGAGCTGAGACAGGCAAGCATACTTCACGTCTTCTGCGATGTGAATTGCGTCATGGCCGCCCTTCAGAATATCCTTAATCAGGGTTGTCTTACCGGTTCCATTGGCGCCAACGATTGCTACCTTTTCGCCTTCCATCACTTCGAAGGAAACGTCCTGCAGCAGTTCTTTGTCGAACTCTACCTGATACTTGTCCACGGAGAGAACAGTCTTAGCCGGTGCTTCGGCAGTCGGTGCTTCAGCCTCCGCGGTTTCTTCAGCCAGTTCTTCTGCGGCTTCTGCAGCTGCATCCTCAGCAGCTTCTACTTCCGGCAGCACAATCTGCGGTTCACGAACTTCGATGAACGGAGCCTTGATCTGGCGTGCAATAAGGCGGTCCAGCTGAGACTGCTTGGCATTTACCGCACTTCCGATAACAGGGTTTACCATGAGGGTTGCACGCTTTCTCAGGATAGCAACCATCTCTTCAGTACGTGCGATTTCTTCCTGCTCTTCAATATTCTGCAGCTTCAGCTTCAGCTTTTCAGACAGCTGTGCGCAGCGGTACTGGCTGTAGCTGCCTTCGAATTCCTGCAGGTCTGTATCTTCCAGATGGAGGATCTTGTTGAAGCAGTGGTTCAGCAGGTAACGGTTGTGGGTTACCACCAGGATGGTGCCCTTATAGTTATTAATCAGCTGGCAGAGGCTGTTCAGGTTGCCGAAGTCCAGGAACACGTCCGGTTCGTCCAGAATCAGCAGGTTTGGTGCCAGCAGCATTTCACGCATAATCTGCAGAATCTTGTATTCGCCGCCGCTGATCTGTGAAACCTGTGTTTCCGCCAGATCGGTCATTCCAGCCACAAAAAGCTGCTTATGAATATTGCTTTCGTAATTGTCCCCGTCCATGGCTTCATTCAGATCCAGCAGAGCCTGATAACGTCCGAAGACTTCATCCATATCCTCTGCAGTAACCATTTCTTCACAGACTGCAGCAATTTCAGCCTGATTTTCCACAAAACGCTGAGCCAGGAATTCGAATACGGTACGTTCCTGGTTCTTGTCACGGACACTGAACTGGCTGGCATAACCCATGCGGCACTCCGGTGCCTTGATGATTTTGCCGTCATAGAGATACTTTTCTGTGTCCATAATCATGTCCACCAGAGTGGATTTGCCGGTGCCGTTGCTTCCGATCAGAACGCAGTGGCTGCCTGCTTCCACAGTGAAGGAAATGTCTTTATATAATTCTTTCGCGGGAACGCCATAGGAAAGATTTTCTACTTTTATCATTTCACTTGTCCTCGTTTCTAGATAATTTCTTTATTGTAATGTCCGCGGGTGTCGGTCTTCTGATTGAATACCGGCTTGTCTGACTGTCCGGCCAGTTTCTTCTGTGCCGCCTTCACAACCCTGGTCACTTCTTCCGGTGTTTCAATGGTGAAGTTCAGTCGGAACGCCTCCATGCCGCCCAGCTGGCTCAGTTCCGGCAGTTCATCCAACAGATTGAGGATTTTGCCGTTGAGGATGGTAGTGGCACAGTTGTCGTTCTTCAGGTCTTCGTGGGAAAGAACCGGGAAGCTGCCGTATTCGTCGCGGATTTCGTACTGCTTCGTCTGGCAGGTGCCGCACTTGCCCATCTTTTTCAGAGGGCAGTACTTGGTGAACAGCAGCGGTGCACGGCCGTACACGATCATTTCCAGTGCCGGATATCCGCCGTTGGCTTCATGGTAAGCGTCAATCATTTCGCCGATCTGGGTCCGATTCAGTTCGTAGGACAGGGTTACACGTTCTGCCCCCAGTCTGTGGAGTTCGTAGCAGCTGGCTGCATTCACCACATTGAGGGAGTAGTCTGTAACAAACAGGTTGGTGCCCCTGTAAGCCTGGATACCGCCGTAGCCGCCGATGAGCAGCTGACCTTCACGAGGTCCGTACTGTACCTGGTTTCTTCTTACGATATTCTCCCCAAAATATATGGTCTCGATTCCTGCGGCTCTGCATGCATCGTACTGCTGCTTCGTGGTCACGGAAGCGGTCAGCTTCGGCGCCGTTGCCTCAAAGGTAATCGGTTCCTTCGCCGGAATCGCTTCTTCTGCGATTTCACGTCTGCTCTGAGATGCAATCTTTGCATCGTACAATGCCTGAACGATGTCACGGCGGGCATTGTTCAGCATCTTTACCGGCAGGAACACGTTATGTTCTTCGAATTCCACCTGGCCCAGGGTAAAGATGGTGTCACCCAGCTTGCCCATCTGCTTCGCCACCTGATCCAGAGTAGCTCCGCTGTTCTTGGCTTCTTCCAGCACCTCTTCACTCTGATAGAGGAAGTGGCATCCCAGTCCTTCTGCTTCGATCACCAGGTTGGCACCAGGATATGCATATACCTTCAAATCCAGCGGGAAGCGGCGGAACTCGCCCTCCAGCTTGTCTTCCAGCTCTTTATAATAGAAATAGTCTTTGGTCTTATAAACGATGTCGCCCTTGGACAGGTTTTCCTTAATCTTGATATAGGCCTTCTTTTCCGCCTTGTTCACCAGATTACCATCCTTATCATAAAGACGTACTACGGACAGGTTTACATCTTCGCCGCCGTGGTCGATACGGATGATGTCGTTCTGGTTCAGCAGTTCCGCCAGGGTGATTTCGTACATACCTTTATAGAATCCGGTCACGCGGCCGATTTCATAACCAAAGTTGTTCGGACGCTGCACATTGGTGATGTCCTTCGGTTCTTCCCCGAACAGATAACCGCAGGTATAGGTACGGTTGAAAGTCTTCTTCAGGTTGTCCTTATCCTCTGCAGGAGCCTTGCCGTCCAGAGCTGCACGGTATCTTCCAACCACGTTGGCCACATAAGCAGGTTCCTTCATACGGCCTTCAATCTTCAGGGAATCCACTTCCTTCAGATCTTCGATATGGTCGATGGTGTTCAGATCCTTGGTAGACAGGATATAGTTCTGTCCCAGTACCTGACCGGTCTGGCTGTCGATGAGCTCATACATCTTACGGCAGGAGCCTACGCAGCGCCCGCGGTTGCCGCTGCGGTAACCGATGAGGCCGGACATGAGACAGTTTCCGGAATAGGATACGCACAGCGCACCGTGTACGAAGATTTCAATCGGAATCTGTACCACGCGCTTGATTTCCTTTACACGTTCGATTGGCGTTTCGCGGGCCAGAACCACACGCTTTGCGCCTAAGTCTTTGCAAAGCATGGTTCCCTCAGCGTCATCAATCCCCATCTGGGTGGAGCAGTGTACTTCCATATCCTCGAAGTGACGCACCGCATAATCGAATACAGCCAGGTCCTGTACGATGACCCCGTCCACACCGATTTCATTCAGCTTGTGGAGCTGGACCTTCATGTCCTCCATTTCCGCCTCAAAGACGATGGTGTTCATGGTTACATATATTTTCACGCCGCGAAGGTGAGCATAGTCCACCGCTTCCTTCAGCAGCTCATAGTCAAAATTCTCAGAATAGGCCCGGGCACCAAACTTCTGCATACCCAGGTAAATGGCATCGCAGCCACCTGCAATGGCCGCCTTCAGCGCC
>JAFYKS010000216.1 GCA_017537495.1 Bacillota bacterium
CAATAATCATGGATGCAACCAGTGGCCATGTGTATTTCCACACATCGCCCACTTCCACAGCCATACCGTTGGCAGCCAGGTTATCCGCAATCAGACCGTGGAAAATCCAGCCAAAACCGAAAGGCAGTGCGATGTACGGTGCCTTCAGACCGAATGCCAGCGCACATGCCGCACCGCGGCGGTCCAGATTCATTTCATTCATCAGCGGCAGAAGAGCCGGAATCAGAATCGGAATGAATGCGATATGAACCGGAATCAGATTCTGAGAACAGCATGCAATCAGTGTCAGAGTCGCCAGCAGCAGCATTTTGCGGGGACCAACCACGTGGGAGATTTTGCGGGACAAAATCTCTGTGATTCCGGTGTGTGCCATGCCGGCAGCCAGAATCCCCAGCAGGATATAGCTGAGAGCTGTCTGGGCATTGCCGCCCATGCCCTCAATCAGTACGTTGATGGTTTCGCTGATGCCCATACCCGCTGCAACACCTGCCACCAGAGCAGAAATCAGCAGAGACAGAAGCACGTTCAGCTTAAATAAACATAAAACAATCAGGGCCACTACCCCGATCACTATTGGATTCAGTAATAATTCCATTCTTTATTCCTTTCAATCATTAAAGCGATATACTTGTGAATTTATAAAGCAAGTTCTGTGCCAACTGCTGAAATCTGGTCAAAAACAGCAAAAAGGCCTGAAATTCAGGCCTTTTTCATTTGATTTTTTATTCATTCACCGCTTTACCGAACCGAAGTGTGTTCATCGTTGCCGGAACAGGGTGAATCGCTGACTCATTTATGAATCAGGCACCTGCCTTCGCAGCCTTCTTTTTCCGGTCCAGTTTGGAAATCAGGATTGCACAGCTTGCGTCACCGGTGATGTTCAGTGTAGTACGTCCCATGTCGAAGATCTTGTCCACACCGGCAATCAGAGCAATACCTTCTACCGGCAGACCGATGGTTTCCAGAACCATGGCCAGCATCAGCATGCCCGCACCGGATACACCGGCAGTACCGATGGATGCCAGTGTAGCTGTCAGAACTACCATGCCCATCTGGCTCAGTGTCAGTTCCATACCATAGCAGCTGGCAATAAAGATAGCCGCTACAGCCTGATAAATTGCAGTACCGTCCATATTGATAGTAGCACCCAGAGGCAGTACGAAGGAACTGATTTCCGGTTCTGCCCCCAGCTTGTTGCAGCATTCCATATTTACAGGCAGGGTTGCGTTGGAGGATGTAGTCGTAAAAGCAGTAATCATGGCAGGTGCCATGCCCTTGAGGAAATCGGTCATTTTCATACCGCTTAAAAATCTGACACTGAATCCATATACCAGACAGATATGAAGAATATAACCGACATATGCAATTCCGATTACCAGTGCCAAAGTACCTACAATCTTCGGACCATTTACTGCCACCACATTGGTCATGAGGCAGAATACACCGATTGGAGTAATCTGAATGATCATCATCATCATCTTCATGATAACTTCCGTCATGGCATTGACAATCTCACCAATCTTCTGACCCTTTTCACCGGCAGACAGGATGCCAGCCCCCAGAAGAATGGCCGTTACAATGAGCGGCAGCATGTTAGCTTCCACCATTGGCTTAAAGAAACTGTCAGGGAAAATGTTCACGATAACATCCATGACAGCCGGAGCCTCTTTTGCTTCGTAAGTAAGGTCACCCAGCGCACCGTCTCCCAGTGGTGCGAAAAGTCCCTTACACGCTGAAGTTAACGCCAGGCCGATGACTACAGCCACGGCAGTTGTGCACAGATAGTAAAGGAATGTCTTAACCCCTACATCGCCGACACGCTTCAGGTCATTCAGGGAAATGACACCGTCTGTGATAGAAAAAAGCACCACAGGCACAACCAGGAATTTCAGCAGGTTAATATAAATCGTTCCTACCGGTTTAATATAGTTTGTGGTGAATTCCGGATTTCCCAGAAAACACAGTCCCACTGCAATACCTGCCAGCATACCGATAAAAATCCAGGCAGGAAGTGACAGTTTACGTTTTGCGCTCATAATAAGCCCTCCCATTTGTTTTTTAAGTTCTCTCTCGTTCTCTCTCAATCTTGTATCTTAACGGTATTCTATCATACCAGCTTACCGTGATTCCACCATTTTTCGGCAATATTACAGGAAATACAATTCCTGTACAATTTATCCAGTTCATTCCACGAAAAAAAGGAGAAAAGCTTTCGCTTTTCTCCTTTGCATGTACAAGAAGCTGTTTCTATGCGGCTTTCACAGCCTTCTTATTCCGTTCCAGTCTGGAAATCCAGACTGCACAGGTTGCGTCACCGGTAATATTCAGTGTGGTGCGTCCCATATCAAAGATTTTATCCACACCAGCGATAATAGCGATGCCCTCTACCGGCAGACCTACAGATTCCAGCACCATGGCCAGCATAATCATGCCTGCACCGGATACGCCGGCAGTACCTACGGAAGCCAGGGTTGCGGTCAGGACCACCATGCCCATCTGTCCCAGTGTCAGGTCCACACCGTAGCAGGAAGCAATAAATACAGTAGCAACTGCCTGATAGATAGCTGTGCCGTCCATGTTAATGGTAGCACCCAGCGGCAGCACAAAGGAACTGATTTCCGGTTCTGCTCCCAGTTTGTTGCAGCATTCGATGTTTACAGGCAGGGTTGCATTGGAAGATGTGGTGGTAAAGGCCGTAATCATGGCCGGCGCCATGCCTCTAAAGAACTTCGCAGGGCTCATGCCGCTGAGGAACTTGACGCTTGTTCCGTAAACGACGCAGACATGAATGATGTAGCCCATGTAAGCTACGGCGATGACAAGTGCCAGAGTGCCTACAATCTTCGGGCCATTGACAGCCACCACATTGGTCATCAGGCAAAATACGCCGATCGGAGTGATTTTGATGACCATCATCATCATCTGCATGATGACTTCATTCATAGCATTGACGATGTCTGCAATCTTCTGGCCCTTCGCACCGGCAGACAGGATGCCTGCACCCAGCAGGATTGCTGTTACAATCAGAGGCAGCATGTTCGCTTCCACCATTGGCTTCAGGAAGCTGTCAGGGAAAATGCCTACAATCACATCCATGATACCGGGTGCCTGGCTGGCTTCATAAGACAGTTCCCCCAGCGCAGCTTCTTCCAGCGGAGGGAAGAAACCCTTAAAGGTGGTGGCCAGCGCCAGACCGATAACGACGGCGATGGCAGTTGTAAACATGTAATAAATGAAGGTTTTCAGACCTACGTCCCCTACACGTTTCAGGTCCTTCAGAGATATGATTCCGTCGGTGATGGAAAACAGTACAACCGGCACCACGAGGAACTTCAGCAGGTTGATATAAATTGTACCCACCGGTTTGATGTAAACAGTTGTGAATTCCGGATTACCCAGGAAGCAGAGACCAGCTGCAATACCGGCTATCATTCCGATAAAAATCCATGCAGGCAGTGACAATTTGCGCTTGCTGTTCATAGTATGACCTCCTTAAATACGATTACTGTATGACGCTGCAGCCATTTTGTTGCGGTCATTCTATCACAGGAAGTCATAAAATTGCTGTTAAGGCATGGTCTGAAACCGTTCAAAAACAATAAGGATTCACCCGTGCCGATTTCCGGCACGAAAAAACAGGAGCGGAAAACCGCTCCTGTCTTAAAAACTGTTTGTTGTCTAATTACTATCTTTCAACAATTAATGCAGTACCCATACCGCCGCCGATGCACAGAGTAGCCAGACCATACTTGGAGTCTCTCTTCATCATTTCGTAGATCAGGGAAATCAGGATTCTAGCACCGGATGCACCAACAGGGTGACCCAGAGCGATTGCACCACCGTTAACGTTGGTCTTTTCAGGATCCAGACCCAGGTCCTTTCTTACAGCCAGGGACTGTGCAGCGAATGCTTCGTTTGCTTCAACCAGGTCGATATCTGCGATAGTCAGACCAGCCTTTTCCAGAGCCTTCTGGGAAGAAGGAGTAGGGCCAACACCCATGATGGATGGGTCTACACCAGCAGATGCGTAGGACTTGATGGTGCACAGAGGAGTGATGCCCAGTTCTTCAGCCTTTTCCTTGGACATTACAACCAGAGCACAACCAGCATCGTTGATACCGGATGCGTTACCAGCAGTTACCATACCATCCTTCTTGAATGCAGGTCTCAGCTTAGCAACCTTATCGATAGTAGTGCCGAACTTAGGGAATTCGTCAGTATCGAAGATGATAGGTTCACCCTTCTTCTGAGGAATTTCTACTGGAACGATTTCGTCCTTGAACTTGCCAGCCTTGATAGCAGCTTCTGCTCTGTTCTGGGAAATTACAGCGAATTCGTCCAGCTGTTCTCTTGTCAGACCCCACTGATCGCATACGTTTTCAGCAGTGATACCCATGTGGTAACCGTGG
>JAFYKS010000217.1 GCA_017537495.1 Bacillota bacterium
CACTAAATTATTATATCAGGTTTCTGCTGCAAGGTCAAGCAAAACTTGTATTTTACAGCAGCTGCGGGTCTTCCGGTCTCTTAATTACCTTACCGTCAATCAGCACATAGCAAATCTTCGTTGGTACAGTCAGCGGGCTGCCATCAGCAATAACGATGTCAGCATCCTTTCCAACTTCCAGAGATCCGACACGGTCTGCAATGAGGCAGTGCTTGGCCGGATTGATGGTAACAGCCTGCAGTGCGGTGAACGGATCCAGTCCTGCTTCCACTGCAATACCTGCACATACCGGCAGGAATTCCTGCGGAATTACCTGGGCATCTGTGATGATGGAAATCTGACAGCCTGCTTCAGCCAGCAGTTTTGGCGTGGTCCAGCTCAGATTGCGCAGTTCGTACTTGGATGCGCTTGTCATAGTCGGGCCTACTGCCAGCGGCACGTTCTCTTTCGCCAGTTCTTCTACAATCAGATGACCTTCTGATACGTGCTCCAGGGTGATATTTACATCAAACTCCCTGGCGATACGAAGTGCTGTAAACATATCGTCTGCCGCATGGGCATGGGCCTTCAGCGGAAATTCCTTCTTCAATACAGGAATCAGTGCCTCATGTTTCATATCCAGTGCAGGCATCTTGGAGATGTCATCTCCTGCAGCTTCTTTCTGCAGCATGTATTCTTTCGCTTTCGCCAGGGCCTGGCGGAGATAAAAGGCCGTGGTCATGCGGCTTGTTGTGGATGACTTATGCCAGGTCTTCGGATTTTCGCCGAAGGCACACTTCATGCCGATGGCTTCTTTTACAATCATGTCGTCGATTCGCTTTCCCCAGGTCTTTACAGCTGCAAAGGTCCCGCCCAGCACATTGGTACTTCCCGGACCGGTGCATACTGTAGTTACCCCTGCCAGAGCAGCTGCACGCATTCCCTGATCCATCGGATTGATACCATCAATGGCACGAAGCTGCGGTGTTACGATATCATTCATTTCATTATAGTCTGCCTGGATGGAACCTGCCCCGTGTCCGTCCATTCCGGTATGGGCATGTGCTTCCACGAAACCGGGATATACTTCCAGTCCGGAAGCGTCAATAATTTCAGTACCTTCCGGAACTTCCAGATTCACTCCGATGGCGGAGATTTTGCCGGAATCCACCAGGATATCGGCGATATATGGTTCTCTGTTTACAGCATCATTTACAAGTCCGTTCTTTATACAAAGCATGATTTTTTCCTCCTTTGTCTGCCTCTGTTTATGACATCATTTTAGCATAACTTGCCACAGCGGACAAGATATGCTAAACTTGCCATAAAAGGATTTGAGATACTAAAGGAGGAATTATTTATGCTTACTTCCAATATGCTCAGGGGCCTTGCCTGCATCTTCATGCTGAGCGACCATCTCTGGGCAACCCTGATTCCCGGAAACATGTGGATGACCTATCTGGGCCGTCTGGCATTTCCGATTTTCGCTTTCCAGATTACCGAAGGATACCGGCACACGTCAGACTTCCGCATGTATGCACAGCGGCTGCTGATTTTCGGACTGATTTCGGAGATTCCCTTTAACCTGATGTATGCAGGTTCCGCCATCTTCCCGTTCCATCAGAATGTGATGTTCACCCTGCTGCTGGGGCTGCTGTCTATCCGTTCCATCGATACGGTGTGTGAAATTATAAAGTCCCGCGGCCCGGCAAAATCCCTGGTCAAACCAGTTCTGATTTTGGCCGGCTGTCTGCTAGGTGCCACCGTCGGTTTCGTTGACTACGGGTTCTGGGGCGTTATGATTATGATTGCCTTCCACCTCTTCCGTGACTTCCGCGGTGCGTGGATTCTTCAGCTTGCTGCCATGATTTATATCAACTGTGAGGCATTCCAGGGCATGTTTATTCCTGTGGAAGTATTCGGTCAGACCATCGAGTTTGCCACTCAGGGCTTCGCTGTACTGGCACTGATTCCAATCTGGCTTTATAACGGCCGCAAAGGAAAAAGCAGCAAAGCACTGCAGTACGGATTCTACGCCTTCTATCCGGTTCACATGCTGATTCTGGCCTTACTGAGAATGTATTTATAAAGAGGTTCTGCTATGAAAACTTACGAAAACATTAAATACGGTCCTGCCGATGCGCAGGCTCTGGACGTTTACATCCCTGACTGCGAAACCTTCCCTGTGTTTGTCTATATCCACGGAGGAGGCTTCGAAAATGGCAATAAAAAAATGAATTTTATCCCGGCTCTCTGCGAAAAGGGAGTGGCTGTTGTCAGCGGCGAATACCGCAAATACACCGATGCAGAACCTGCCCATTATCCTGACTTCATCGAAGATGGTGCTTCCATTGTAGCCTGGGCGAAAAAGCATATTACAGAGTATATCGGTGATTCCAGAGTGACCCATTTCTACGTGGGCGGAAGCAGTGCCGGCGGTTACGTAACCCAGATGCTCTGCTTCAATCCGGCTTACCTGGCAAAACACGGCCTTTCCGGCTCTGATATCGACGCATGGTATCACGACGCAGGCCAGCCTACAGCTCACTTCAATGTGCTCAAGGAACGTGGCCTGGATTACCGCCGTCTCATCGTAGATGAAACAGCGCCGCTCTACTACGTGGATGATTCTCAGACCTATTCCCCTATGGAAATTGTCGTTTCTGAGCATGACATCGAAAACCGTTATGAGCAGACCATGCTTCTGATTTCCACCATGAAGCACTTCGGTCATGACATGTCTAAAGTGAAGCTGACCTATATGGAAGGATGGAGCCACTGTAAATACATGTACGAACCGGGAGATCACGGCAACTGGATCTTCGCAGATATGATTTATGACTTCATAGAAAGAATGGAAGGCAGCCTGTAACAGGCTGCCTTCTTAAATTGCTTCGTATTATTCTGTTACCGCTCCGGCTTCCAGCCATCCCTTTACTGTTTCTTCTTCGATAATCGGAATGCCCAGTTCCTTCGCTTTTTTATTCTTTCCGGATGTGGATGCCACATCGTTGTTAATCAGGTAGCTTGTCTTGGCACTTACAGAACCTGCCACCTTGCCGCCGGCTGCTTCAATGGCCGCCTTCAGAGCATCACGGTTTGCGTAATGGTTCAGGCTTCCGGTGATTACGAAGGTCAGCCCTTCGAAGGCAGTACCAGCCTCCTCAAAGCTTTCATCCAGCTTCACTTCTGCCAGCAGAGCTTCCACAG
>JAFYKS010000218.1 GCA_017537495.1 Bacillota bacterium
AGTTCATCATCTTCTACAGTGATGATGTCATCCAGTCCTGCCTGCAGATAAGGGAAAATATTGGTTCCCGGTGTCTTTACAGCAGTACCGTCTGCGATGGTGTTCACCTTCGGCAGTGTAGTCACCTGGCCTGCTTTAATGGATTCCTGAAGGCAGTTCGCACCGGCAGGTTCCACGCCGATTACCTTAATCTTCGGATTCAGCAGCTTGGCCAGTGTGGAAATACCTGTAGCCAGACCGCCTCCGCCAACCGGTACCAGAATATAGTCTACCAGCGGCAGTTCCTTAAAGATTTCCATGGCAATGGTTCCCTGACCTGTAGCCACAGCCGGATCATCAAACGGATGAATAAAAGTATATCCGTGCTCTTCTGCCAGACTTGCAGCATGAGCTGCTGCTTCATCATATACATCACCAAAGAGTACCACTTCTGCACCATAACCCTTGGTACGGTTCACCTTAATCAGCGGTGTTGTAGCTGGCATCACGATAGTCGCCTTACAGCCAAATGCCTTCGCCGCATATGCCACGCCCTGCGCATGATTGCCTGCAGACGCTGCAATCAGACCACGGCTGCGTTCTTCTTCCGTCAAAGTGCTGATTTTATAGTAGGCACCTCTCAGCTTATAGGCACCTGTCATCTGCATATTTTCAGGCTTCAGATACACCTTATTGTCCTGTCCGATCTGTTCGCTGAGGAACTTGCTGTAGATCAGGTTGGTCGGCGTCGTAACCTTCGTAACAATTTCAGAAGCCTCTTCAAAAGCCTTTAATGTAAGCATTTCCATACTTTCACCTCAATTTTTTTCAACCTATTCTATCTATGATATCCTACAGAATTCGACATGTCAAGCAAAATTCCTTGAATACTTAAGGCGGCGTGAAGACTGCTTTTCTCTATGATTTAAGGCAGCAGATCTTCGCCTGCTGCTTTTGAAGAAACAGTCAGGTTTTCAAATCGGATGAGAAAAGAGTCCGGCTGGATTGAAACACTGTTTGAGGCCTGCATGCGTCAGGCTGAGTTTGTTTCAATCCCCAGACTCTTCGAATTCGATATACTGAAAGCCTCTGTTTCTGAGAGGCAGGCAGGAGAAGGCTCCTCTGCCTTAGTCCTCCTTCATTACCGCGCCCTTACAGCTTGGACCTACCAGTTTTGCATAGCGGTACAGCCAGCCGGACTTTACGTTTGGTTCACGAGGCACGTATACTTCACGGCGGGCAGCCAGTTCTTCGTCACTTACCAGAACATTAATTCTGGATGCAGGAATATCGATTTCAATCATATCGCCCTCCTGGATCAGACCGATATTGCCGCCGCTTGCTGCTTCCGGACATACATGACCGATGGAAGCACCGCGGGATGCACCGGAGAAACGGCCGTCAGTAATCAGTGCTACGGTCTTATCCAGCTTCATGCCGGCCAGGGCACTGGTTGGATTGAGCATTTCTCTCATGCCAGGGCCGCCCTTTGGACCTTCATAGCGGATTACCACCACGTCTCCGTCCTTGATTTCACCTGCATAGATGGAGGCAATGGCATCTTCTTCACAGTCAAATACTCTAGCAGGACCGGTATGAGTCAGCATTTCCGGCGCAACTGCACTTCTCTTAACTACGCAGCCTTCCTGCGCAATATTGCCCCACAGGATGGCGATACCGCCGGTTTCGCTGTAAGGAGCATCCACGCCTTTGATGGAGTTGTTATCCTTGATGTACTTGCCCTTGATGTTTTCCCCTACGGTCTTACCGTTGGCGGTAATCAGGGATGTATCGATTAAGCCGATTTTGTTCAGTTCTGCCATTACCGCACCGATGCCGCCTGCGTTGTTCAGGTCGTGCATGTGGGTGTCACCGGCCGGTGCCAGGTGGCACAGGTTCGGAGTCTTGGCGGACATTTCGTTAAAGAGTTCCATATTCAACGGAACACCGGCTTCGTTGGCAATTGCCAGCAGATGGAGCACGCTGTTGGAAGAGCAGCCCAGAGCCATATCGCAGGCCAGAGCATTGCGGATGGACTTTTCATTGATAATGTCGCGGGCCTTGATATCTTTTTCCACCAGTTCCATGATGGCCATACCTGCATGTTTTGCCAGCTGAATTCTGCCACTGTGAACTGCCGGAATGGTGCCGTTGCCAGGCAGGCCGATACCGATTGCTTCACAGAGACAGTTCATGCTGTTGGCAGTGTACATACCGGAGCAGGAACCGCAGCCAGGGCATACGTTCAGTTCATATTCTTCCAGGCCTGCATCGTCGATTATGCCAGCCTTATGAGCACCAACCGCTTCAAACATTTTGGAAAGAGAGGTTTCCACACCGCCAACCAGACCGCTCATCATCGGGCCGCCGGAAACAACCACGGCAGGAATGTTCATGCGGACAGCTGCCATAACCATGCCCGGAACGATTTTGTCACAGTTTGGTACCAGCACCAGACCGTCAAACTGATGCGCCATGGTCATGGTTTCCACACTGTCTGCAATCAGCTCACGGGAGGCCAGGGAATACTTCATGCCCACGTGTCCCATGGCAATACCGTCACATACACCGATGGCAGGAACCATAATCGGTGTGCCGCC
>JAFYKS010000219.1 GCA_017537495.1 Bacillota bacterium
AACTCCTACCAAATGGTAGTGGAAATGTGTAAGGGCAGTGATATCGGTAAGTTCACCGGTATGTACTACACCTTCAGCATGGCAGCACAGGTATTCACACCGATTCTGTCCGGCTTCTTCCTGGAATACGTAGGATACTGGACCCTGTTCCCGTATGCTGCCGTATTCGCAGCCATTGCCTTCTTCACCATGACTCAGGTAAAGCATGGTGACAGCCGTCCGGACGCCCCAAAGAGCGCTCTGGAAGCCCTGGGCGACATGGAAGACTAAGGCAGGAGGCAATTAGAATGACCAATCGTAATATAACGATGAAAAGTCCCAAGGCGGATGTGCTGGCGGAACTGCTGAAGCATCGCTATGCACACCGCGGATTACATAAGAAACCAACCATTCCTGAAAACTCTATGGCAGCCTTCCGGCTGGCTGTGGAGCACGGATTCGGTATGGAAATGGACCTGCACCTGACAAAGGATGGAAAGCTGGCGGTAATCCATGATGCCAGCCTTCTGCGTACTGCCGGTGTGGATCTGATTATCGAAGATCTTACCCTGGAAGAGGCACAGAAGTATGTGCTGGAAGAAAGCGAAGGGGAAGTGATTCCTGACTTCCAGGATCTGCTGGATCTGGTTGCTGGCCAGGTGCCGCTGATTGTGGAACTGAAGGTTGGCAAGACTTCTGAAGGTGTGGACACTACCGATGCTCTCTGCCGCAAGGCTGCAGAGATGATGGATGCTTACACTGAGAAATATTCTGCTTCTGCGCCAACTCTCTGGTGTATTGAATCTTTCAGCCCGACGGCTGTGAAGTGGTTCTGCGTGAACCGTCCCGATATCATCCGCGGACAGCTGGCAGGTGATATCAACCACGACAAGCCGACCATTACACCGTTCCAGAATTTCCTGGTACGTCAGCTGCTGATTAACTTTATCAGTAAGCCGGATTTCGTGGCATACAATTACCGTGACCGTTTCGACGGCGGCGTGCGCCGCTGGAAGGGCCCCCTGTTCTACTACACCATTAAGTCATACGAAGACCTGATGGAACTGGAAGGCCGGGGAGCTGCAGGGATTTTCGAACAGTTTACTCCATCCGCACAGTAGCTGCGGAGATGTATTCCTCACTTGTCCTCGACATACGCTTATGGATCTGTATTCCTCGTTAGTCCTCGATGGTTCCCATCTGCGGAAACACTCGTCATACAGTCCATAAGCGAAATAACGATAAGTAAGAATAGAAAAACCTCGCATCGCGGATAGCCGATACGAGGCTTTTTTATTACAGATATAGTTTTATTAAATATAATAGTCAGACTATGTGACGAACGATTCCGCAGGTGCTTCGCACCGAGGACAAGTGCGGAACATAGCTCTGACTATTTATTTTTTAATAAATCTCTGATTTCAGTTAATAACTGTACATCAGCAGGTGGTTCTGCAGGTGCAGCGGGCTTTTCTTCTTCTTTCTTCTTGAAGGCGTTGAAGGCTTTTAAGATGAAGAACAGAACCAGTGCTGTCAGCAGGAAGGAAATAACTGCCTGAATGAAGTTGCCAACCAGCAGCTGTGCTTCGCCAACGGTAAGGATGATTCCGGTGAAGTTGATACCGCCCATGATGATACCCAGCAGTGGGGTAATTACGTCATTTACCAGGGACTGTACGATTGCTGTGAATGCACCGCCGATGATAATACCAACAGCCATGCTCATTACATCACCCTTGGCGATGAATGCCTTAAATTCTGTCATAAATTTTTTCATTGTTTTTCTCCTTGTTATATATAGATTTTTATTCGACCAATTTAAGTTCTTTCTTAATGGATAACCATGGGAATCCAACCACGTTGTCATAGTCTCCAACGAAGTGGTCCACGTACTGGGCGAAATGTCCCTGAATTGCGTAGCCACCGGCCTTGTCGTACGCTTCATCAGTATCCAGATACGCCCAGAGTTCTTCGTCGGTGTAATTTTTGAAATACACCATGGTAATATCACAAAATACGCGGGTATTCTGAGCTCCGGCCTCCGCCAGAGCAACACCGGTTACTACATAATGTGCATTATTACGGAGGGCGGACAGCATACGGAACGCATCTTCCCGGTCTGCAGGTTTACCCATCACTTCACCTTCAAAAAAGACGATAGTGTCTGCTGCAATAATTACAGGCGGACGGCCGTCAGGTGTACCGTGAGGATTTTGCGGGGTGGAGCCGGAAGCAGGAAGAGAAGCCAGATAACGTTTTTCTACATCATGAGCCTTTTTCAGTGCCAGAAACATGGCTGTTTCCGTCATGCCGCTGCGGAGCGGAAGGTTTTCTTCTATGTCGGAAGGCATTACCACAGGATTATAGCCATTTTTACGCATCATTTCGATGCGGCGCGGAGACCCTGAGGCGAGAATATAGGAACGATCCATATTAGTTTTCCTCCTTTATAAGACGGATGCCCAGATCTGTAAAGGTTCTGGTTCTGCCGCCATAGATGCCGCCATCTTCATATTCGATTTCACCAGCCTGATTATCAGTCGGGTCAAATCGGATAAATTTTTTGGCAGGTACGAAATCATACTGCATATCACAGTTGAGCGGAATCCGGAATGGGTCCAGATTTCCGAAGAAGAAGTTCCACAGCTGCTCTCTGTTTCTCAGGCGGGCAGCACGTCCGAAGGATGGGTCACAGTAGAGCCAGCCCATGGACGGAATGTAGAACTGGGCCCAGTCGTGTTCTCCGATATCATCCGGTTCAGCGTCCAGGCCGGACTGCCATCTGGCAGGAATTCCGGCAATACGGCAGAGGGTAATGAAAAGAATTGCCATGACGCCGCAGTCACCTTTTCTGTTAATGGCCATGTACTCTGCAATACTGTCCAGCGCTGCATAGTCCCGGACGAAAGAATAGCTCAGACTGCAGGTTATATAGTCATAGAAGGTCCGTGCAATTTTCAATGGATTGGTTTCACTGCCAATCAGTTCTTCCGCAAGAGAACGCAGGTAAGGTGTGAACAGGATGTGCGGACCCCGCTCTTTCAGGAACGGAAGGACTTCTTCCGGGTAACCTTCTGCAGCAGCTGCCGCCACTGCATCAAAATCTGCCAGAGACAGATCCGTATAACGGGTCACATTGTCAAATTCATATTCCACAGAGAAAACCTGTCCTTTTTCTGCGGCAGTTTCAAAGTATGCGGCGGGCTGCACATCCTCTTCCTGCGGCATGCGCAGAGGCTGAGGTGTGATGCTGTTAATCTTCAGACTGGTAATCTGCTGCCGCTGAAGGGGCACCGGCAGGTAAACACGGATTTTTCTGCCTTCTTCCACCATTTCATCCTTCAGCTTCAGTTCATGACGGATGTGGATATGTGCTTTCATATCTCCTCCGGAGGAAGGCAACGCATCCATCACGGAATCCAGGGCTTCGTAACTTCTGGTATCACCTTCTGCCGTTCTCAGCCAGAAATCTGGATTCTGGTTAAAGAGATTGTTCACTGTATTTGGCATGAACATTTCCTGTCCCTCGATGAAAATCCATTCCAGTTTGCCCTCCAGAATACACTGATCCACTTCTTCCATGGTGAAATCAGGGATTCGACGGCGAATATCATCCAGAACGTCGGATTTCGTCCTGGTATAGTTCAGCTTCAGGTGGCCGATATTTTTCAGCTCCAGAATCAGGCGGGCACGGTATGCCTTCGGCAGGTCCGGAAGCTCCAGACGTTTTTCAATCAGGGATTTCGCCTGATCCAGCCGGCCGCTCCACTTCATCTTCAGAATATCTTCAGGAAGCGGAACGCACTGGTACTGTAAGTCTTCATGGTCAAGGATATAATTCATTTTCATAAGTAATATCCTAATCCTTTCATTTTTTTTACTCTTTTCATAATAAACGATTCAGCGGGGAAAAGCAAGCAGGTGCATAGATTTTGTGAAGAGGGGGAAAATAAGCTGCAGAGTGATGGAAAGCGAGGATAACGATGAAAGACAGTGATGAAAAGGAAAAAAAGCTCAGGAAGGATATCGGCAAGGCCTACGGAGACTATGTGAAACAGTTTACTCCAAGCCCGGCATATGTGAGCAATGGAATCAAAGCCTTTCTGACAGGAGGCCTGATCTGTACTGCCGCATTCTGGCTGCAGAAGAGGCTGCAGGACGGGGGTATGAGTGAAACCGATGCAGGGGCTTTCGTGACCATTCTCCTGGTGGTGAGTGCCCAGCTTCTTACCGGATTGGGCGTCTTCGATTCCCTGGCAAAATTCGCAGGGGCAGGGGTTATTGTGCCTATCACAGGGTTTGCCAATTCCATGGTGGCACCGGCTATCGAATATAAAAAAGAGGGGCCTGTGCTGGGTGTAGGTTCCAAGCTCTTTACTGTGGCCGGACCGGTTCTGGTCTGCGGCATATCGGCAGCCGTAGCGGTAGGTCTGATTTACTGGATGATTGGAAGAATACAGGGGGTATAGATGATGGCATTAAAGAAAATCGGGTCACAGAGCATACTTTTCCCATCGGGAGCCTGGATTAGAGGGCGGGGTACTGTGGCTGGGAAAAAAGAAGGCAGCGGACCTTTGGGAAGCTGTTTCGATATAGTGCTGCAGGAGGACATGTACGGGGAAAAATCCTGGGAGAAGGCGGAAAGCAAAATGCTGAAGGATGCCATGATGAAGGCGGTTCAGCGTGCAGGCCTGGAAAAAGAAAACATCGATGTGATGCTCAGTGGGGATCTGCTGAATCAGCTCATGTCTTCATCATTTATGGCACGGGACATGCATATCCCGTTCCTCGGTCTTTACGGTGCATGTTCTACAATGACGGAATCTCTTGTTCTGGGATCCATCCTGATTGACGGAGGTTTTGCGGAGAACATACTGGCGGGTGCTTCTTCACATTTCTGTACAGCAGAGCGTCAGTTCCGCCTGCCGGTGGAACACGGAAACCAGCGGCCGCCATCGGCCCAGTGGACAGCTACAGCAGCAGGAGCTGTGGTCATTTCAGGACAGCCGCCGGGACCCGGAATACCGAGGATACGGGCAGAAGCGGCAACCATCGGACGGGTTATCGACGCGGGAATTAAAGATGCCAATCAGATGGGTGCAGCCATGGCACCCGCAGCCGTGGATACTTTGCTGAATCATCTTCAGGATACGGGGCGTGGGATTGATTACTACGATCTTGTGGTCAGCGGCGA
>JAFYKS010000220.1 GCA_017537495.1 Bacillota bacterium
ATAATGGTGCTGTCCGGCTTTGGCGTAATCATACTTACTGCAGGAACAATGATGAGAGAAAGAATCATGGCCGCTGCACCGCAGTTAATCGGACTTTCAAAGACAGCCATGCCCATCATGCCCAAAATCATGTTTCCTGTGGTGAGTCCCACACCGCAGGCACACCTTGCCCAAACGGCTGCACGTGTCACTCTCTTCCAGTATAAGCTGTACAGGAACGGTCCCAGAAAAGCGCCTGCCAGAGCACCCCAGGAAATACCCATCAGCTGCGCGATAAAGGTTACGGAAGACTTGTACTGAATCAAGGCGATTACTGCAGATAACATGATAAATACAATTACGAAGCCCCTCATCGTAAGAACCGTTTTCTTTTCATCCATCTTTTCCTTCGCAGCTTCGTTTACCAGATCCAATGTCAGTACAGAACTGGATGTAAGTACCAGAGAGGACAGTGTGGACATGGATGCAGAGAGTACCAGCATTACTACGACAGCAATCAGCACATCCGGCAGCACGGAAAGCATGGACGGTACAATGGAATCATATATTGGGGTGCCGTTTGCAGGATTATATTCAATCACATCACCGAACAGTCTGCCGAAACCTCCCAGAAAATAACATCCCCCTGCTACAACCAGTGCAAATACTGTCGATACGATGGTCCCAATGTTAATATCCTTTTCACTTTTGATTGCGTAAAATTTCCCAACCATCTGCGGAAGTCCCCAGGTACCAAGGGATGTGAGGATTACAACACCAAGCAGATTCAGAGGATCTGGACCAAAGAATGATGCAAATATTCCAGGAATCTGTTCTGTATCGGAAGATCCGGTCACGTTTGCCATTGCTTCCAGTGAACCGAGAAAACCGCCATTAATATTCAGTACGGCCACAACTACAATAGCAATACCAACCAGCATGATGCAGCCCTGAATGAAATCATTTACAGCAGTGGCCATGTAACCGCCCATGGTAACGTATACAGCAGTGAGAACAGACATAATAATCACACACCAGGAGTAGTCAATATTGAACGCCATACCGAAAAGTCTGGAAAGTCCATTATATACAGAAGCAGTATAAGGAATCAGGAAGATAAAGATGATAGCAGCAGATACAATTTTAAGATTTCTTGATTCAAAACGTTTTGCGAAGAAATCAGGCATGGTGGAAGCATCCAGATGCTGTGTCATAATTCTTGTTCTTCTACCCAGCACTGCCCAGGCCATCAGACTGCCAATAAGAGCATTCCCCAGGCCAATCCAGGTTGCCGCAACCCCATACTTCCATCCAAACTGTCCAGCATAACCAATAAAAATAACTGCAGAGAAATAGGATGTGCCATAAGCGAAAGCGGTCAGCCATGGACCAACAGAACGTCCGCCAAGAACAAATCCGCGCACGTCTGCGGCACTTCTTCTGCAGTGAATGCCTATTGCGATGGTGGTTCCGAAGAACAGGATGAGCATTGCGAGTTTGATAATCATGATAATTCTGCCTTTCTTAAACTAGTAATATATTTTATGGACGTATTATAACACCATACATTTTGGTTGTAAAGTAAATTTTCAGAAAATTCTTAATTTTCTTAATGTTGCATATGGACAATAAAAAAACCTCTTAGCCAGCCTTAGGCCAGCTAAAAGGTTAAGTTATTTAAAGTAAATTTGTTTTCCACGCCCGGTATGCATTCATAATCGTATGAATGATCAGAATTCCGGCAGATATGAGAATTGCATACCCCAGTGTCCGCAGCCCCTGTGCTGCGAAAGAGCTCCACTCTTCATCCATGGCAAACCGCATGGTATTATACAGGGATCCCCCCGGAATCAGCGGTATAGTTGCAGTGGCAATAAATATGGTAGATGGACAGAACTGAATTCTGGCCATTATTTCCGAATAAACTGTCAGTATCAGAGCCCCTGCCAGGTA
>JAFYKS010000221.1 GCA_017537495.1 Bacillota bacterium
GCATAGAGGGACATGATTGCCTGACCCTTATTATCCAAAACGCCGCGTCCGTAAACCTTGCCGTCACTCACAGTTACATCAAAAGGCGGTACCGTCCACTGGCTTTCGTCACCGATATCAACCACATCGACATGAACAAGGATGCCCAGAACTTCTTCACCTTCACCCATTTCAACGACACCAATCTGACCATCGCAAACGGTTTCAGTACGGAAGCCCATACCTGCCGCAAGATCCATGAAGCAGTCCAGAGCTTCTTTTACATTTTCCTTATCAGAAGATACACTTGGAATTCTGACGATTTTGCCCATATCATCCAGCATCTGATTTCTTAAAAGCATATCCATAATGCAGCCTCCCTGTTTCTTTCCTGTTTATACTGTCATTACGCCTCAGCAGGCTTCTTGGATTCTTCACTGCACGCGATGGATCCGATGCACTGCTTGAGAATGTCATACATCTGTTCAATCTTATCCAGGGACATATATTCATTAGCCTGGTGGCACATATCCACTTCGCCAGGGAAGATTGGACCAAAGCTTACCATGTTCGGCATAGCCTTGCAGTAGGATGCACCGTAGTCAATTACGAATTCTGCTTCTGTTCCGGTTACATTTTTGTATGCCTTGGCCAGTTCCTTGATGTATGGAGCTTCACGGCTTACGAATACTGCAGGCAGGAAGTCTTCACCTGTGATTTCACCGCCGTAGATTTCACACATCTTTTCGAATGCAGTGCGGATTTCTTCCTTAGTGGTGGTATATGCAAAACGTCCGTTTACAACCACTTCCACGCCATCTTCTGTGGTCTTGATCACAGATGGTGTGTACATGTTCTTATGGATGTATTCGCCCAGGTAGTATTCTTCCTTTGGAGCCAGACCCAGCTTGGCACCTACGAAATCGCTGAAGTAATCATACAGCATATCGATGACCTTCTTGCAGGTGTTGTCAGCCAGCTTATATTCTGCATCCAGCTTTTCCTTCATCTTGAACAGTGCATTCACACCCTTATCAGGCAGACAGGTGTGCGCTGCCATGCCGTCTGCAGTTACGATTTCACCGTTGCTCAGAATTACAGTACAGTGCTCTGGTACGATGTTGGATGCTACACCACAGTCGACAGCCACAATCTTTGGCAGGTCTGCAGAAGGCTGCATATCAGCTTCATTGAATGCAAAATTCATTACCAGGTCATAATAGCCCTTTTCTACGTTGCCGATTGGGAAGTGGCCGTCCGGAGTGAATGCATAGTTCGGCAGGTCATATTTTGCTACGTACTCATACATGTCAACCCATTCCACTTCTTCCTGAGTACCGATGATCATACGGATTTTTTTATGTAATGGCTTGCCGCTGTCCATCACTGCCTTCATAGCGTAGAGGGACATAATTGCTGAGCCCTTATCGTCCAGTACACCACGGCCGTAAACCTTACCGTCCTTTACAGTTACATCGTATGGTGGTACGAACCACTGGCTTTCGTCACCGATATCAACCACGTCCAGATGTACCAGAATGCCGCAGACTTCTTCACCCTCGCCCATTTCGACGATACCAATCTGACCGTCAACCAGCTTTTCGGTATGGAAGCCCATGCCGGCTGCGATTTCCAGGAAGCAATCCAGTGCTTTTTCTACATTTACCTTATCAGAAGATACGCTTGGGATCTGTACGACCTTTCTCATATCCTCCAGCATCTGATCTCTCAAAATCTGTTCCATAACTGTTTCTCCTTTGTATTATCTGCAGAAATCGCCCATGATTTCTGTATAAATCTTAAAATATTTTTCCAGTGCGGATATTGCTACAATTTCACTGCTGGAATGTGCATATTCCATTTCGCCTGGGCCAAGAACTATCGCCGGCATATGACCGTAATGGGCCAGAAGTCCGGCATCGGTCCAGCAAGGACAGGCCATAAATTCCGGCGCAGTACCGCTGATCCGTTCCGTACATGCAGCAGCACACTTTACCAGCGGATCTTCAGGATTCTGAATAAATCCCTGATGAACATAGCCTTCCTGCATCACGCTCACATCCAGAACTTTAATTGTGGCATTAAAGTTTGGTTCTGATGCATTCAGTTCATCTACCACTGCCTGCAGCTCACCGCAGCAGTCTTCGTAGGATTCCACACCCGGCAGGAATCTTCTGTCCAGCTGAATATAGCAGTCTCCTGCTACGGTAGAGCACTGGGTGCCGCCCTGAATTACCCCGATATTAATGGTACTTTCACCAACGCCGTCCAGATAGCGTGCCCGGATTTCCGGCACCAGAGTTTCCTGCATTTTATTATAATACTTTACCGCCATTTCAATGGCATCGATTCCCTTCCGATACTGTCCGCCGTGAACTGTTCTGCCGTGAAAATCAACCTGATACCATTCCAGTCCCTTCTGGGAAATTGCAATAGCGTTATCACCCATAGGCTCACCTACGATGGCCGCATCTGCACGGATTCCGTCTTCCAGAACTGCAATCGTGCCGATGCTGGCTTCCTCTTCGTCCGCTACTCCGCAAAATATCACATCGCCCGGCAGCATCTCGCCGCTGCGCTTCCAGGCAATCAGAGCACCCATCATTGCTGCAATTGGCCCCTTCATATCGGTAGTACCACGGCCGTGGATGTTCTCCTCCTCGTCAATCCATGGAGTATAGGCATCTTCCATTCCATAAGCCGGAACCGTATCCATATGACCATTGAACATGAGAGACTTACCGCCTCCGCTTCCCTTCAGGGTTGCATACACATTGCACCGTCCATTTTTAAGAGGTCTTATAGTGCATGGAATATCTTCTTTATCAAAAACATTTTTAATATAAGCTGCAACTTCAGCTTCCTGATTTGGAAGGCCGCTGTAGGATGGAATCGCTACCATATCCATGGTCCACTTTACCAGTTCATCCCGGCTTACATATTTAAAGATATCATTTCTCATGTGTAAGGTCCTTTCTCACAGGTATTTACGTCTGTGCCGTCAGCTGGTCCAGCTGCTCCTGCACTTCCCGGAGTTCCACATCCAGTGCTTCCTGCAGATCCTGCAGTTTACTGATAGCCATGGCAATCTGATTGCTTGTATTCTGAATCTGCACTTCGGATTTGCTGATGTGATCCAGTGCCATCCAGTCAAAAATCAGTCCATCCAGGAACCAGTCACCAAAGGATGTAAATCCATCCATCTGGAAATCCAGATCATCGTCAATCTTTACGTCCGCCAGCTCTGTACGGAAGCGGCGCAGTGCAGTCTGCAGTGTTCCAATCTGCTGCTGTGCATCATTCATATGACTGTGTTTAATCATATCGGTGAGAATACCGCCGCCAAGCAGATCCCAGGTGGCCCATCCGCTGGCACTGCTCAGACTGTCAGCAATTCCCCTGGCCACATCCATAGCATCACTGCCGGCTTCATATGCCTCGTCCAGTTCTGCCTTCTGTGAATGGAGATATGCAATTCTGCGTTCCAGTTCCAAAATCTCCTTCGCAGTTTCGTCCCCTCCGTCAGCCAGCGCCTGACGCTTTTCTTTGAGAACCTGCTTATATTCTGCTTCCGCCGTTTCCAGCCCATGCAGTTCATCAGCCAGGGACCGGATATCAACCTGAATATTTTCCAGCTCTCTGCGTGCAGACTCATATTTGGCTGCCGCCGCAAAAGCTTCCTTTTTCTCCTTGTTCAGTTTTTCGTCCAGATTTCCTGCTATGCGTGCAAGAATCGAAGCAAAACTGAGACTCTCCAGCTCAGTCACATCATACTGCTCACTGTTGGCAGCTTCCTGAAGCTGCTGGACTTTTCGCTTCTGCTCTTCCAGCTGCGCTCCCAGACTTTCCATCTGTAAGGTAAGCTGGGTTCTGCGGCTCATCTGCTGCTGAAGCAGCTGTAATCTCTCATCAAACTGTTTCATCCTGAATCCCCCTCTCTCATTCAAAAACTTCAGTTATTCGATAAACATTGCATCCCCGTAGCTGAAGAAACGATACTGTTCCTTTACGGCAATGTCGTAAACTCTGAGAATGTCTTCCCTGTTATACAGTGCAGAAATCAGCATCAGCAGCGTGGATTTCGGCAGGTGGAAGTTAGTAATCAGAGACTTGATAATCTTGAATTCATATCCCGGATAGATGAAGATACCGGTGGAACCGGAGCCTGCCTGCACCAGATACTTGCCGCTGGCTTCATCGAAAGCTGCAGCACTTTCCACAGTTCTGGTGGAAGTGGTTCCGACGGACACAATCCGGCCCCCTGCCAGAATGGTATCATTAATGGTCTTCGCCGCTTCTTCCTCAACAAAATATTCTTCGAAGTGCATGTGATGATCCTCGATTTTTTCTACCTTTACCGGACGGAATGTACCGATACCTACATGCAGGGTTACATAAGCAATCTTTACACCCTTATCACGTGCCTTCTGCAGCAGTTCAGGGGTGAAGTGAAGTCCTGCCGTAGGAGCCGCTACGGATCCTTCATTCTTGCAGTAAACGGTCTGATAACGGTCTTTATCTTCACTGTTGTTTCTGCGGTCAATATATGGCGGAAGCGGCATTTCGCCCAGTTCTTCCAGGCGTTCCATGAAAATTCCGTCATATTCAAATTCCACGATACGGGTACCATCTTCACCGTAATCTTTTACGGTAGCTCTGAATAGTTTACCTGGTTTCGGACCAATCAGACGGCCTTCTTCATCCATTTCTGCACCAAAAAGAACAGAATCGCCAACTTTCAGACGCTTGCCAGGACGAACCATGGTTTCCCAGGTATCACCTTCGATACGCTTAATCAGCAGGAACTCCACCTTGGCACCGGTACCTTCCTTAACGCCGAACATTCTGGCCGGCAGTACCTTTGAATTGTTCAGTACCAGACAGTCTCCTTCCTTCAGATAATCGATAATGTCGTAGAAGTGTTTGTGTTCTACTGTTCCGTCGTTTCTATGAACGACAAGTAGCCGGGAAAAGTCTCTTTTCTCGGCTGGTGTCTGCGCGATTAACTCTTCGGGCAGATTATAATCAAAATCATTAATATGCATTTTTTTCTATTCCTCTCTGTCCTCCGGCATTTCAATGCCCAGATGTTTATATCCCAGGGAAGAAACCATTCGGCCTTTCTGTGTACGATACAGAAGTCCTGCCTGAATCAGGTACGGCTCGGAAGAGTCCTCAATGGTAACCCGCTCCTCACCAATGGAAGCAGCAATTGTATCTACACCAACCGGACCTCCGTTGAAGCGCTCGATGATTGCTCTGAGAATCTCACGGTCAATCCGTTCCAGTCCCAGCTCGTCCACACCCAGTGCATTCAGTCCTTCTCTGGTAATATCGATATCTATTATACCATTTCCGCGGACCTGTGAAAAGTCCCTGATTCGTTTCAGCATACGATTTGCTACTCGCGGTGTACCGCGTGATCTGCGTGCCATTTCCGTCAGAGATTCGTCATCTACTTCCACACCCAGGATTCCGGCAGTTCTGGCCAGAATCTTTTTCAGTTCCTCAGTCGTATACATTTCAAACTTACTGATGACACCGAAACGGTCTCTGAGAGGTGCAGACAGACTGCCCGCACGTGTAGTAGCACCGATGAGGGTGAATTTTGCCAGGTCAAGACGGATGGAACGGGCAGACGGTCCCTTCCCTATGATGATATCCAAGGCATAGTCTTCCATTGCAGAATACAGTACTTCTTCCACAGAACGGTTCAGACGGTGAATTTCGTCGATGAAAAGCACGTCATTTTCATTCAGATTGGTCAAAATGGCTGCCAGATCCCCTGCACGTCCGATAGCCGGACCAGAGGTAATCTTAATATCAACACCCAGCTCGTTTGCGATAATTCCCGCCAGAGTTGTCTTTCCCAGACCCGGAGGTCCGTAGAAGAGTACATGGTCCAGCGGTTCTCCGCGCAGACGGGCTGCATCAATAAAGATTTTCAGATTTTCCTTGGCACTCTGCTGGCCGATATAGTCCGCCAGATACTGAGGACGAAGCCCCGCTTCCTGGCGCTGCTCTCCTGTTTTTATACCTGCAGATGTAATTCTTTCGTTATCCATTAAAATCCTCCCAGGCCGCTAAAACAGATGTTTCAGGGCCTTCTTGATGTAATCTTCGCAGCTCAGTCCTTCTTCCGGTACCTGAGAAATGGCACTGAAGGCTTCTGCCTTGGAATAACCAAGAGCAATCAGTGCATTGATTGCTTCCACACGGTTGTCAGTACCTGTACCATCACCTGCTCCGGATGAAGCACCGCCAGCCAGTTCTGCCGGCATTCCACTGTCTGTCATACCGCCGGACAGTTTTCCAATTTTCTCTTTCAGTTCCAGAATGATACGTTCCGCAGTCTTCTTTCCTACTCCGTTGGCACGGCTGATTTCCTTGGCATCTTCGAAAAGAATGGCCCTGCGCAGTTCCTCCGGTGACAACGCACTGAGTATAGCCATGGCAGCCTTGGCACCGATACCATTCACAGTCGTCAGCAGTTCAAAGAGTTCCAGTGCCTCTCGGTTATGAAAACCATACAGACTGATGTCATCTTCCTTCACCGCCATGGAAGTGTACACCATGATTTCTTCCCCTTCACCGTAACGGTACAGAGGAGAACCTGCCGGAATAAAAATCTCAAATCCGATTCCGGAGGCGTTTTCCACAATGA
>JAFYKS010000222.1 GCA_017537495.1 Bacillota bacterium
GCAGGCGTTCTGGTAGAAGCAATTGCGGAAGGAGAAGAAAGATGGCAGATTTAAAAGCAAGAATTGCGAAGAGATGCGCAAAAGAATTTAAAGACGGTGATTTCATCAACCTGGGTATCGGCTTACCTACAATGGTAGCTGACTACCTGCCTGAAGACATCATGGTTACCTGCCACTCCGAAAACGGTTTCGCTGGTATCGACGTAGTTGCTGATGCTTCCAACCTGGACGTAGATATCATCAACTCCGGTGGTGTATATGTAACTGCTCTGCCAAGAGCGAAGTTCTTCGACACAGCTGAATCCTTCGGTCTGGTAAGAGGCGGCCACGTAAAGGCAACCGTACTGGGCGCTATGGAAGTTGCTGAAAACGGCGACCTGGCTAACTGGATCGTACCTGGCAAGAAGGTTGCTGGTATGGGCGGTGCTATGGACCTGTGCGCAGGCTGTCCTGAAGTAATCGTAGTTATGCTGCACACTCAGAAGGGTGCACACAAGATTCTGAAGGAATGTACTCTGCCTCTGACTGCTGAAAGATGCGTTTCCAAGATCATCACTGAAATGGGTGTAATGGAAGTTAGAGACAACGGTATCTGGGTAACTGAATTACATCCTGACTTCACAAAGGAAGACATTCAGGCTGCTACCGGCTGCGAACTGCACTTCGAAGAAGAACTGAAGGTAATGGAAGACTAATCTCAGAGATTACCATTCATTCATAAAAAATACGGCGCTTCGGCGTAATGAAGAGAACCTCGTAAGAGGTTCTCTTTGATTATATTGAGAAAAATAAACAAGTCTGGTGCGTTTTACACCAGACTTGTTTCGTTAGTTGAAGAGGAGCTGTTATGAAAAAAGATATTAATTATGTTAAATAAAAATATAGCAATTCTTATGCCAAAAGTATGAGTGAATCCTTGGCTCAAATATTGCATTGAATATGGGTGGGAGAAGAGGAATGCACTTGTGCAAAAGGAGGAGTAAGTATGAAAAAGAAAGGATATAAAAATCTGAGCGAAGAAGAGTTAACTTTAATTCTAAACAACTGCTTTGCCAATATTTTTGTAACCGACGCAGATGCGAATGTCATATTTGTAAATAAAGATGCTGCAGAAATACTGTGTGCACCGGAAGAATATCTTCTTTCGCGTAATTCAAGGGAACTGATCTCAGAGGGAATAATCAGTAAATCTACTACTCTGAATTCAATCGAAACTGGAGAAAAAACGGTAGGTACTTTTATTAATCGGGAAGGGCAGGAAGTTGTATCAATGACGACACCTGTGTTTGACCGTGAAGGAAATATCCGGATGGTTGTAACCTACAGCCGTGCAAGAAACGATATGGACATGTTTCTTGATGAATTGGAAAAAGAAAGACTTCGAACTGATAAATATAAGGATGCCGTAGGATATTTTGATCAGAAAAAGAAAGAGTCCAACGTAATCATATATAAAAGTGATGCAATGGCAGAATTATGCAGTACTGCAAAAATCATAGCACCAACGGACAGTACAGTAATGCTGTATGGGGAATCTGGTGTTGGTAAGGAAGTTTTTGCAAACTATATTCACAATCACAGCCTGCGGAAAGACGAGATTTTTGTACCGATTAACTGTGCTGCTATACCGGAAGAATTGTTGGAATCTGAACTGTTTGGGTATGAAAAAGGTGCATTTACAGGAGCCAGCAACAAGGGTAAAGCAGGATTGTTTGAGATTGCAAATAACGGAACCATATTTCTGGACGAAATCGGGGAGCTGCCCTTGAATATGCAGTCAAAACTGCTTCGGGTACTGGAATCAGGAGAATTTCGCCGTATTGGAAGTGATACAGAAAAGAAAACGAATGTACGCGTAATTGGTGCTACAAACAGGAATCTCCTGCAGATGGCGAAGGAAAAGACATTTAGAGAAGACTTA
>JAFYKS010000223.1 GCA_017537495.1 Bacillota bacterium
GCCATTTAATGCCGCAAATGAAGAATGCCAAATTTCGTCGAAAATTGTCGATTATAAAAACAAAAAAGACCGTATGTAAAAACGTACGGTCTAAATTTAAATTCAATTGTCACTATCTGCCACTCAGCAATCTCTGATTTATATCAGATGCACTGTATAGAACACGCACGACTATTACGCTATTGTCTTGTATCGTAAAAATAACAGAATAGCGGTCTGCGATCAAAATTCTAAGTTTATGTGCACTCAAAAATTTATCCTCTATACATTTACATCGTTCAGGAAAAAACTCCAAAGTCTCAATTGCTTTTGCAATACGTTCATATTGCTTCATGGCATTCCCCGGTGCCTTCAATTCTTCCGAGATATAGTCGTAAATTTCCTCCATATCCGTCAAAGCACTTTTGGAAATAGTCACACGATATTGTTTCATCTATGAGTCCTTCTGAATTGTTCAAATGCAGCTTTTGCATCCTGCACATTCCCTGTTTCAATGTCTTCTATGCCTTTTAAAATTTCTGCACGCAGCTCTTCCACAGACATAGCATCTGCATCTACGCTTCGTGGAACATCTGGTAAAGATACGGCAAAAGGAATCCCTCCCGTAAGAACTATCTGCCGTAAATACATATCTATTGCCGTTGAAAGAGGGACACCAAGCTGTTTTAATACTGCCTCAGCATCTTTTTTTACATCAGGATTGATTCGAAGATTCAAAGTCGCTGTTTTCTCCATAATCATACACCTCCTTAAAGTTATTGTAACGCAATTGTCATTACATTACAACATTTTTATAAAGAAAGTATATCCATTTTTAAACTAGTCAGTTTCTGTCTTCTTCTCCACACGTGCATTCTGATTGTCTGCACCTGCCTTTCCAAAGTACATCAGTTCCCATACTGCAGACGGTTCTACGGCCCGCTCCACAACCTGACCGTTTTCAATCCGTTCCACGGAGGCTTCGCCTTCAAAACGGAGGTATCCGCCGTCGAATCCAATCAGTTTCGCGCCCAGTTTCAGCAGCGGGTTATGGAGTTCATCGATGAAGCGTGTCTTGTTGATATCGCCCTTGCGAGCATAGGTGATACGGTACAGCTGTCCGTCTTCTGTAGTGTATTCATAAGCAACCTTTCCGTAGACCGGTTTGCCGGTATAGTCATCGATGTATTCATCCTCCGGTACGAAACGGAGCGTGTGGTTTCGGTTGTCACCCAGAACCTGATCATTCTTGGCCAGCAGGAATACATCAAAATCCTTGTACCCGTACTTTTGCGCTCCCGTAATCCAGGCAGAAATCACCTTGTAGTCACCGATTTTGGCACGTCCCCAGTACCAGTGGTGCATCAGTTTCAGCATGGAAATATTGCCCCAGTTGTGGTCATGATATCCACTGCCGGAAAGATGCAGCTGTCCTCCCGCATAGGTCACATCGGCCGTCATCTGTCCTTCCGGAACCGCCGGCAGCCATGCGAAATAGTGTTCCTCATTATCCCCGAAGAAAATACTTCCCGTCTGAGAACGCCAGGCAGCAAGAGTTCCGTCCAGAGAAGCCCGTGCTTCCATGGTCTTCCCCTTAAAAACAATATCATAATGGTGCAGGTCACCGGATACATGACATTCACCAATCCGCACGTTACAGCGATCCACATCATAGAAACTGTCTTCAATGGAGGCATGCACCGCTTCTTCATATTTTGTTCCGTCCGGCAAAGTCAGCTCCATGGTTGCCATGGGCTTCACCGGTCCGTCCACCTCAATCGGAGACTTGGAAAAGAAGAAAATAATCAGCTTGGTTCCGTCAGGATAGTGGGAGTCAAAATACCACCATTCATATTCTCCCCTGCCGCCCTTCGTCCGGCATCCGTCTTCCCAAAGTTCAATTTTATCCCGGGTCAGTCCCATCTTTTCATAATGGGCATCATCATCCGGATGGATGGAATTTAAAATTCTGCTCATGATTATTCCCCCTCTTTCTGAATTCGGTTCTTCGGCTTGATGGTAGCAGCGTATGCACTGTTGGCAAGTCCCAGCACGGCAGACAGGATAAACAGCAGTTCAATGCCCAGTGCCTTCCAGATCCAGCCGCCGAAGAGAGCGATAAAAATCGTAATGGTATGATTGATGGAAACACCTGTGGAAATGGTTGCTTTTACCTCGTCCTCGCTGTCCGCCAGGTCCTGTACATACACGTTGGCCGCCATGGTCGCCATGGAAATCACAGAATCCAGCACGTAATTAATGCAGCAGACAATGAAGGCCGTTTCCATGGAGAACAGGTGATGCGCAAATCCGTAGAAGAAGCAGACGATGACCAGAATCAGGGTGTCAGACACCATGACAATCTTGTAACCCAGGCGGTCGATGATTTTGCCCATAATCGGAGATGCCAGGAAACAGGCAACCGCGGACACCGCAAACAGCAGGCTGATCATGGCCGCATCAGCACCGTAGAACAAAATCAGCACGTAAGGTCCAAAGGTCAGGAACACCTGCTTTCTGGCGCCGTAGAACATTTCCAGCATGTAGTACTTGGTGTATTTCTTCGCAAAATAGAACCGTGCCTTGTTCTTATCGGTCTCGCTCTGGCCGCTGATTCGGAATGCAAACAGCATGCTCAGTGCTGCCAGAACTGCCGCAACCAGGAAGAATGGCTGGTAAATCTTCGCACTCTTTTCTGCGAAGATGGAGAAGGCCGCCACAACCACCAGATATCCGGCCAGTGTACCGATCTGGTTGGCCGCACTCTGGACACCCAGGGCAGCACCGCCGCGTCCCGGCTTTGCATATTTCAAACACAGGGTATTCTTCATACCCAGCTGAATGTGTTCCCCCAGAGAGTACATGCAGATTCCAAGGGTCGCCAGTACCGCCGTCGGCGGAAGAAATGCCAGCATGCCCATGCCCGCCAGCATGATGGCAGCACCTGCTTTGTACAAAGCTTCTGCAGAAAACATATAGAACACAGCCAGAATGAAGACCAGCAGAATCCCCGGAAGCTCACGGAAAAACTCCGTCACGCCCCGGCCCATTTCGCCCATGCCTACCACTTCCGCCAGGAAATTATCCTGCATCCCTTTATATATACCGTATGACAGCCCCGTAATCAGTATGGAAATCAGAAACATCTGGAATCCGGAGCCTTCCTGAAACGCATTTTTAAACCGGTTCATTTTTCTTACACCAGCCTTTCTATATCATAACTCCCCTTTATTTTACTGTATCCGCGGAAATTCTTCAAGTTGACATTTGCCCCTTTTCCCCTGTAAAATGGATACATCAATATACTTATTTACAGGAGTACAATATGGGAAAAATTTTAGGACATCTGGAACCGAAAAGAGTGTTCCATTTCTTTGAAGAAGTATTATCCATTCCGCACGAAAGCGGAAACGAAAAGGAACTGAGCGATTACTGTGTGAAGTTCGCCCAGGACCGCGGTCTGGATGTAATTCAGGACCAGTTCAACAATATTATCATCGAAAAGCCTGCGACCCCTGGCTATGAAAACCGTCCGGGCGTAATCCTGCAGGGTCATCTGGACATGGTCTGCGTGGCAGATCCGGGCGTTGAAATCGACTTTGCAAAGGATCCGATTCCAATGTACATCGACGGCGATTACGTTCGTGCCCACGGTACGACTCTGGGTTCTGACGACGCTCATGCCATGGCTCTGGCACTGGCAGTTCTGGACGATGACAGCCTGAAGCACCCTATGCTGCAGGTAGTCTTCACCGTAGAAGAAGAAACCACCTTTGCAGGTGCAGAAAACATCGACGGCAATCTGCTGAAGGGCAAGTACATGATCGGTATCGACTACCATGATGATGAACTGATTCTGACTTCCTGCGGCGGCAGCAGCGAAAACACTGCAGTTCTGCCAACCGGCTGGACCGCACTGGAAAATCCTGCTGACTATGCGTTTCTGAAGCTGCAGATGGCAGACGCAGTCAGCGGCCACAGCGGCATCGACATCAACAACTGCAGCATCAACTGCGTAAAGCTGATGGGTGAACTGCTGACTCTGATTGACGGCAAGTTTGACATGCAGCTGCTGAAGATCGAAGGCGGCAACCAGACCAATGTCATCGCCAAGTGGGCAGATGCCGAAATCGCAGTACCAAAGGCACAGGAAGAAGCAGTAAAGGCATTCGTTGCTGATTTTGCTGTGATTATAGACAGAAAGTACCGTGACATCGATCCGGACTTCAAGCTGACCGTATCCACTGTGGACGCACCTGCAGAAGCACGTGCGCTGACCGCTAAGGATGCTGTCCTGAAGCTGCTGGACGTACATCCAAACGGCGTGGTTACCTGGCTGAACCCTGCTGAACGCATTGTGGAATCCTCCCTGAACATGGGCAACATCCGCACTTACGAAGACAAGGTTGTACTGAGCACCCTGATCCGCAGCAACACCGACCACTTCCATGACGAACTGATCCGTAAGGTGAAGACCATCATCGAGCTGGTTGGCGGTGAACATATCCTGTCTGCAAAGGCAGCATCCTGGGGATACAACCCTGACTCTCAGCTGCTGGTACAGTCCGCAGCCATCTATGAAGAACTCTTCGGAAAGAAGCCTGTTCTGCAGCTGACTCACGGCCAGCTGGAAACCGGTGCTCTGATTCAGAAGATTCAGGAATGCGGCAGAGAAGTAGAAGCTATCGGCATCGGACCTACTTCCCACGGCGCACACACCACTTCCGAAGACCTGTACATCCCATCCATGCAGAAAATGTACGACTTCATCTGCAAGATGCTGGAAGAGCTGAAGTAAAAATACACATACGAAAAGAGCTGTCCTCACGGAACAGCTCTTTTTTCATTACCTATTTGCTTTTCTTTACTTTTTTCTCACTCTTCTTCGCAGCCTTGGCTTCTTTCTTTGCCTTCTTTTCTTTCTTTTCCTGCTTGGTGCGGGAAGGTTTCTTTTCTTCGCGAGGCTTGCGGGTGTCATGCTGGTCGCGGCGGTTCTTTCCGGAACGCTTGCTGCCGTCACCGCCGTCGCGGGATCTGCGGTCACCTCTGCGAGGCTTGCGTTCTTCCTCATCTTCGCCTACTTCCACTTCGATTTCACCCAGGTTCTGGCGCAGGAATGCAGCTGCTGCCACCAGCGGATCAATCTGCAGTTCCACACACTTCTTGTAGACTACACGCATGTATGGATCCATGTCCACGTCTTTATCCACGCAGTAAGCCACCGCGTCTTCTACGCAGCGGTAAGCCTTCTTGGCCATGGCACTGCCTGCAGACGGCATTTCCTGACGCTTGATTTCCGTGCGGCAGTATTCTTCCAGAGAGTCGATTTTGTACTTTTCCCGGGAAGTAATCAGGGAGATGGCCTGGCCGCTCTTTCCGGCACGGCCGGTACGGCCGATACGGTGAACGTAGTATTCCATATCCTGCGGCATGTCATAGTTGAAGACCATATCCACGTCGTCCACGTCGATACCGCGGGCTGCCACGTCAGTAGCCAGCAGAAGTTCCAGATTGCCTCCGCGGAACAGGTTCATAACACGCTCTCTCTGATGCTGAGAAAGGTCACCATGCAGTGCTTCTGCAGAATATCCCTTGGACTTCAGAACCAGAGTCAGTTCATCTACTTTCCGCTTGGTATTGCAGAAAATCAGTGCACGCTTCGGTGACATGTAGTCGATAAGACGGCAGATGGAAATATCCTTTTCTCTGCCCTTTACCACATAGTAGCTCTGCAGCACCAGCGGAATGGTCAGTTCCTTATTCTTTACACGTACCATACGTGCATCCTTCTGGAATTCATCGGCAATGTCCAGAATTTCTTCCGGAAGGGTTGCGGAGAACAGTGCAGTCTGACGGTCTTCCGGCAGCTGCCTGCAGATGGTTTCGATGTCCTCTTTGAAGCCCATATTCAGCATTTCATCGGCTTCGTCCAGCACCAGCATCTTCAGATCGTCAAATACCAATGTACCACGGCGCATGTGGTCCATGATACGGCCCGGTGTACCTACAACGATGGAAACCGGCCCACGGAGACGCTGGAACTGACGTACGATGTCCTGACCGCCGTAAATCGGCGCGATACGCACCCAGGGCATATATTTTGCCATGGTCTTCAGCTCGCCGGCAGCCTGAATGGCCAGCTCACGGGTGGGACAGAGCACCAGCCCCTGAATTCCCTTGCAGTGGTTGTCCACCGTTTCAATCATAGGGATACCGAAGGCTGCGGTTTTTCCGGTTCCGGTCTGAGCCTGACCGATAATGTCCTGCCCTTCCATCAGTGCCGGAATCGCCAGTTCCTGGATCGGCGTCATATCCACGAAGCCCATTTCTTCCAGGCTCCGCAAAATCTTTTTATCTACATTTGATTCGCTGTATTTCATTCTTTCCTCTTTCTTGGTTTATTTATCTTTCTTAAAGCGCAGGAACCAGTCCAGCGCGTATTCGTCTTCTGATGCAGATGCCATGCCGGATGCTGCTTCTTCCACCGTAATCGGTGTGGAAATAATCAGGTCGTCACCAGGCTGCCAGCCAGCCGGAGTGGACATATGCACTTCGTCGGACTTCTGGATGGCCTGAATCATTCTCTTAATCTCAGCAAAATTTCTGCCTGTGGTCAGCGGATAGTATGTGATGGACCGGATGATTCCCTGCGGGTCAATGAGGAATACCGCACGTACCGCCTGTGTGCTGGACACATTTGGCTGCAGCATGCCGTACATGGTGGAAACCTTGGTGTTCAGGTCCGCAATCACCGGGAAGTCAATCTTCATCCGCTGCATGCCCTTCCACTCAAACTCTTCAATCTTACGGATCCATGCGATGTGAGAATACAGAGAGTCTACAGACAGACCCAGCAGTTCCACATTCAGCTCCGCAAACTCATCCTTCATGGATGCCAGTGTCATGAATTCTGTGGTGCACACCGGTGTGAAGTCGGAAGGATGGGAGAAGAAAAGAACCCACTTGCCCGCATAATCCTCAGGGAAATGAATGGTTCCGGTGGTAGTCAGAGCCTTGAAGGCCGGTGCTTTATCCCCAATCAGCGGGAGACGGTTTAATGTATCAGTCATAGCAGATTCCTCCTTGATTTTCATTGTATCATATCATAAGTAAAACAGAAAATACGGGACTGCCATCCGGCAGTCCCCTTTTTTATTTGCTTTTGTTTTAGAAAAACACAGCACCTATCACCAGGCTGATAACGCTGCAGAAGAGGAAAAAGGTACCCCACACCCCAAAGAGAAGTGTAATAAACGGTTTTCCCGGCTCCGGGAGCCGTTCTGCTGCAAATGTCATATCCGGTGTCAGATGATGAAATATGTAAAACGTAAACAGAAAGATGGCGATTGCCAGAACAAAAGAACAGAGGGCCAGGATTCTGAATTTCTTCCTCATGTCCCTATTTCTCATTCAGTTCCTCCAGCTGTCCAATCAGTTTGTCTACAGTTACATAACGTTCATTCTTGAAAGCCAGCATAATGTCTTCTTCCAGCTGCTGTTTCTTTCTGTCGATTTCCAGATACTTCTGATCAAAGTACTTGTCGTAAACCATCTTACGGAAGTTTCTCGCACGGATTCTTCTTACGGTGTTATCTTCCACCAGCAGTACGTAATCCGCACTGTTTGCTACCAGATAGAAGTCATGGCTTACCATCAGCACAGTTCCCTTATACTCGGTGATTGCACGTTCCAGAGCCATCTGTGCGTAAATATCCAGGTGGCTGGTCGGTTCGTCCAGAATCAGGAATTCTGCTCCGGAAGCTGCCACCATAGCGATCTGCAGCAGGTTCTGTTCACCGCCGGACAGCTGACAAACCTTCTGATCCAGCACATCAGCCGGCAGCAGATATTTTGCCAGGTATTCCGCGATACTTGTTCTGGA
>JAFYKS010000224.1 GCA_017537495.1 Bacillota bacterium
GCCCCCATGGCCCGGATCCAGAATTACCGTTGCCAGAGGCTCCACATCCACCGGCTGAGACACCGTTGGCTGAGTAACACCTTCATCCTCGCCCCAGATTTTGTCGGTAAGCAGCAGCACCCCCTTCACTGCGAACACAAGTGCTGCCGCCAGCAGTGCAAGAATCAGCAGTCCGGCCGCAATTACCAGTGCAAGGCGGAACTTGGCTTTTCTGGTCAAAGGTTTATATTTACGCTTTTTCGCCATATTATCGCTTTTTTCTCCCATTAACGTTGTTCTGATGGGTGTTATTATATCATAAACCCACGTTAGTTACAACAAACGATTCCTTTCGTATTGACATCTTTATAACAAGAGAGTATAATTTTTTGTACATTTATATGTAATAACCGGGATTACCCAGACAGGAGGAATCATTATGGACAAACGCTACGATGTCATCGTAGTCGGTGCCGGTAACGGAGGCCTGGCCGCTGCTGCCAACACCGCCAAAGAAGGACTGAAGACTCTGCTTTTGGAAAAGCATAACATCCCCGGAGGATGTGCAACCAGCTTCAGACGCGGACGCTTCGAATTCGAACCATCTCTCCATGAATTATGCAGTGTAGGTACTGCCGAAAAACCGGATAAGGTTTACCAGCTCTTTGAAGATCTGGGTGCCAAACCTGAATGGTGTTATGAAACAGGTCATCTGCTTCGTGCCATTGTAAAGGGTGAAAATGGCTACGATGTACGTCTTTCCGCAGGAATTGAAGGATTCTGTGACAGCATGGAGGCAGCTGTACCAGGCTGCCGCGAAGCAGTGAAAGCATTCATTATGCTGAAGCATAAGCTGGACGCTGCAACCGACTATATCTATGCGACCAAAGGCAACCCGAACGGTCTCGTAATGCTGCTGAAACATGCCGACTTCATGCGTACCGCAGGCCACAGTGTAGAAGAAGTTATGACTGCACTGGGAATCCCTGAAAAGGCACAGAATATCATGAACACATACTGGGGCTACCTGGGTGTGCCTACGGATGAACTGAACGCAATGCATTATATCAATATGCTCTACGGCTATATGGTAGACGGCGCCGCAATGCCGAAGCACCGCAGCCACGAGCTCAGCTTATCCCTGATTGACGTGATTCAGAAGCATGGCGGCGAAGTATGGTACAACAGTGAGGTTACCCAGTTCCTGTACAACGAAGACTGAAGTGTTGCCGGAGTTGTGGCAAACGGTGAAAAGCTGTATGCCAGAGAAGTCATCTCCAATGTGATTCCGAATAACGTATTTAACATGAGCCCGCAGGAAGTCATTCCTGAGCAGAACCTGAAGCTGGCCAATGCCAGAGAATTCGGTATCTCCGTAGCTACCATCTATCTGGGACTGGACTGCACCAGAGAAGAACTGGGTCTGGATGACTATACCGTTTTCATCATGGGTAATGAAGATCCAAGAACACAGTACAACACCCGTGCAGAGGACGGTCTGTATATCGTAAATTGCCTGAATAACGTCATTCCGGACTCTTCTCCGGAAGGCACCTGTACCATGTTCTTCACTATGCCGATTTTCGGCAACGACGTTCCTAAGGATCTGAAACCGGAAGAATATAAGAAATATAAGAATGACCTGGCAAAGAAATACATCGAAGATGCAGAAAAGACTCTGGGTATTTCCATCATGCCTCACATCGAAGAAATCAGTGTGGCCACTCCGGTTACTTTCGCAAGATATCTGGGCACACCGGAAGGAACCATCTACGGTTACAAACTTTCCGGCTGGGATAACCTGATGGCACGTATTGCAGGTGAAAAAACAGACTATGCAATTCCTGGCCTCAGCTTCTGCGGCGGTCACTATACCCGCGGCGACGGCTACAGCAGCGCATACATCATCGGTGACACCATCGGTAAGCGTGTCGCCAAGAGACTGAAAGGAGATGCTTAAATATGGCTAAACCTAATCTTCGTAAACTGAATCCTATGGATTTCACCAAAATGAATCCAACCCGCCAGGCCAAGATTGAAGCAGCTCCTGCTGCAGCTTTGCCTGATGCCGATTCCTATAAACCAAATCAGCTGGCAAACGCACTCCATCCTGAAGTGCAGTATGTAAAGGTGGCACAGATCGATGAAATCAGTGCAGATGTGAAGACCTTCTGGCTGGAAGCAGACCCTGCCCGTGGTACTCAGTCCCTGGCCTGGTTCTCTGCAGGCCAGTACCTGTCCGTTACTCTGGAAATCGGTACCATGAAGATGACACGTCCTTACTCCCTCTCCTCTTCTCCAAGAGAAGCTCTGGCTGGCCGTTATGCTCTGACCATCAAGAGAGTAGAAGGAGGTCTGGCATCCAACTACATTCTGGATAACTGGGCTGTTGGAACAGAAGTTACCGTATCCGCTCCTCTGGGCGTTTTCACCTACGAGCCTCTCCGTGATGCCAAGGTTATCATCGGCGTTGCAGGCGGCAGCGGCATCACACCATTCCGTTCCCTGGCAAAATCCATCGCAGACGGCGATGAAGATGCACAGCTGATTCTTCTGTATGGCAGCCGTACCATGGAAGACGCACTCTTCCAGGAAGAATTCAAAGCACTGGAAGGTCCGAAATTCAAACTGGTAAATGTACTGAGCGATGAAACTGCAGAGTGCTGCTGCTGCGGTGAAGGCTGCTGCTGCGAAAAGGGCTTCATTACAGCTGACCTGATCAAGAAGTATGCTCCGGAAGGCGACTACTCCATCTTCCTCTGCGGTCCTCAGGCAATGTACGATTTTGTCGATAAAGAAATTGCCTCCCTGGGTCTGCGTAAGAAGTTCATCCGCCATGAACTCTTCGGTGAATACTTCAATCCTGCGAAAGAAGCAGACTACCCTGCAGATGTGGCTCCGCAGTTCCAGATTACCGTGCGTATTGCCGGTCACGAACAGACCGTCACTGCATCTTCCGATGTATCCATTCTCCGTTCCCTGGCAAAATCCATCGCAGACGGCGATGAAGATGCACAGCTGATTCTTCTGTATGGCAGCCGTACCATGGA
>JAFYKS010000225.1 GCA_017537495.1 Bacillota bacterium
CTGGGACACATCGCAGGGGTACATTATGTGGCCATGCATGTGGCCCGTCAGCTGGCTCATATGAACGTACCGGTGGATCTGGGAATGGTATCTGCAGCAGCAGCCTCCCATGATATTGGCAAGTATGGGTGCAAAAAAGGCGAGGAACGGAGGATTCCGTATCTTCACTATTATTATACCGATTTGTGTCTGAACCGCTTTAACATGCCGATGATCAGCCATATTGCGGCGAATCATTCCACCTGGGATCTGGAACTGGAGAACCTTTCTGTGGAATCCCTGATTCTGATTTATGCTGACTTCCGTGTGAAGAGCAGCCGGGTGGACGGTGTGGAACAGGTTCATTTCTACTCCCTTGCAGAATCTTTCCAGGTCATTCTGGATAAGCTGGATAATGTAGATGCGGCCAAAGAACTGCGTTACCGCAAGGTATATAACAAGCTGGTGGATTTCGAAAACTATATGCGGAATCTGGGTGTAAACGTGGATCTGCCGGATGTGCCGGCAGCTGTTCCGGAACTGCCGGAAAAACTCCGGGAAAAGGATGCAGCACTGCTTCGAAACAACGAAGCGGTTCTCAAGATGAAGCACATCGCCGTAGATCATAACATCCGTGTGATGAACCACTTCTACCGCAAAGAAGATTTTGCCAATCTGCTGGAAACCGCCAGAAGTGAAAAACAGTGGAGAAATCTGCGAACTTACATTTCCATCTTCGGAGCATATTCCACCTATATGACGGAACATCAGAAACTCCTCACACTGAAATTCCTTTATGAGCTGCATGCACACAAGGAAAGTGACATCAGAGTCCAGGCGGGAGAAATCGTGGGCCAGATTATCGCCAGATTCAATGTGGAATATAAAAAAGAACTTCCGGAAGGGGTCCGACTTCCGAGAAAAAAGATTACCAATCTTTCCCTGTGGGAAAAATATGTGCGGCAATCTCTTCAGCCTGATCATAAGCTGACGGAACAGCACCGCCGGTGGATTGGAAACTGCCTGCAGAATATGGTTCACGGCCTGCTGAATCAGTGCCATGAATCTCAGCGGCAGGACTATATTGAAGCGCTGATGCCATGGTTTGGGGCACGAAACCTGACGCCTATGAACAAGGAAGCGCTTCTCCGTGCAGCGGTAATGATTCACCCTGTATGGTGTACAGAAAAACAGAAAAATACAATTTTGTCCTTTGCCGGCAAAATCATAAAAAATGATGAAGTGGACTGGAAGATTGCGGCAGTCAGAGTGAAGGAACATTATTCCGGAACCGGCTATGATGGCGTGTACAGCCCTGCTTATTACCATGAACTGAAACAGGTTATGGGTCTGAATCCAAACCGGGAACTTAGCGAAGAAACTCTTTCCGTCATGTTCCTGGAAAATATGAAGGCGCGGACACCATGGAGTATTAAGATTGCCAATATCAATCTGATGCTGAAATATTTGGAATCCGACCAGGGTAAGGGACATGAACTGCATGTTGCCACCCATTTGGGAAATCTGATAAAGGTCAGTGAAATGGTTACTGTCCGCCGCTTTGCAGGAGAAGGACTTGTTTCTATTATCGGAAAAATGCCGGAAGAACAGCGGAATGAAATTGCGGTAGAACTGGGAAAGGGGCTGGAAATCGGCGATTATCAGTTCACCAAGTATATTCCGAACTACCTGGGTATTGTCATCCTCCATCTCCGTCCGCAGGAACTGGACGAAATGATTACCGATTTGACAAAGCTGCTGGTTTCCGGAAACGGACAGGTTGCTGCCGCAGTGCTTCACACCTTTGGCGTAATGCTGGAACACTACCGTATGTACCGTCAGCATTTCGGCGGGGAAGAATCAGAAGAAGAAACCCGTAAGAGAAAGCGCCGACTGATTAATCTGATACTCCGCGGTCTTTCTCATTATGACAGTGTAATCAGCTTTGAAGCTCTGTGGACAATGGGAACACATATCTTTGGTTCATCTTATATGACACTGGAAGAAAAACAGGAAATTTTCAGCCACAGCTGCAAAAAGTTCCTGACTCTGTATAACGGACAGAAAGAACATGGACTGGATTTCTTCAACAATTCTGCGGCATTAAATCATATTTACCGCTTCATTACCCAGTACGAAGCAGACATGGGTCCGGTTCGTATTCCGGAAACAGAAAAGATTGCTTTCTTCCCTGGAACCTTCGATCCATTCAGTCTGGGACACAAAGCCATTGCTACCCGAATCCGGGATATGGGGTATGAGGTGTATCTTGCGCTGGATGAATTCAGCTGGTCGAAAAAGACCCAGCCACGGATGCATCGACGCAGAATTATGACCATGTCTGTGGCAGATGAAGAGGGTATCTACATTTTTCCGGACGATATTCCGGTGAATATTGCCAATCCGAAAGATCTGAAGCATCTGAAGGAACTGTTTTCGGACCGGCAGATTTATTTTGTAGCAGGCAGCGATGTAATCGAAAACGCCTCCTGTTACCGTGCAGAAGAACAGGACTGTTCCATTCACAGTTTCAATCATATTGTTTTCAGAAGAAACAACGGTCAGAAATCAGAATCCGGATCTGACGGAGGAGTGCGTTATCCGGTCAGCGGACAGGTTGTTCATTTCCAGCTGGAACCAAAATACGAAGAAATCAGTTCCACCCGAATCCGCGAAAATATTGACCTGAACCGGGATATTTCCAATCTGATTGACCCGGTAGCGCAGAACTACATCTTCGAAAACAGCCTTTATCTCAGAGAACCAACCTACAAGCATATGATTCAGGCGAGAGATATCCATCTGGAAGCCTACATGAGCAGAGATGGAGAAGCGGCAGACGATTTGAGAGAAGAACTGGAAGACTGGGGTCTGGATTACGATACCGTCCAGGAGTATCTGAACCGACCGGACGTGCGTACGGTGCGAATCCGTGACGGTGTTTACGGCGGCAAAGTTGTCGCTCTGGCTGCAGTGAGCCGTCTGGACAGTATTGATCTGCTGATGGAATTCCAGGATCAGGAAATCGCAACCCATATCCGTGCACAGGCAGTAGGTGCCATTGCAGTAATCGGCGGACTGTATTACAGCAAGGAAAGCTCAATTTCCCACCTTGGACAGACCATTCTGACGGAAGTTCTCAGTGAGCTTCTGGCCAGGGACTATACTTATGTGGTATACCATCCGTGTCATGAGAAGGGAATGAACAGTCAGGTTCTTGAACTGCTGACTGGACAGGGTTTCGTGAACATTTCCTCGGTGGCATCACATCCGGTTTATGCGGCAAACATGAAGGCTCCGATTATCGTATTCAAGAATGTGGAGGCATTTATCAAGAGTCCGCTGAACCGGAATCAAAATGTTCTGGATGTGGTGGAAACAGCTCATAACCGTATGCTGCAGGTGCTGAAAAAACTGTATCCGGGTAATCTGCTGCTTTCCTTCAATGCCGGAATCATGCACCATAAGATGATCCGTCTGATTGCGGAAATCAATGGTGTGCCAGCTGTTCCGAGAGAAAAGAAACAGTATGGACCGTATATGGCAGTACCATTTGGAAAAGTGCTGGGAGACGCTGTAGTTCCGAATACTGTGACGAAAACTCTCCATACTGAGAAGTATTTTGATAAAGACATGTCTGGTTTTACCATTGAAGAGCCAGTGTATTATTCACCGCTGCAAAACCAGGTGAAGACCATTAAGTCCTTCAACCGGCCGGTAATCCTGGTGGATGACCTGCTGCATAAGGGCTACCGTATGAAGGAACTGGATGGAATTCTGAAAGAAAATCAGGTGAATGTCATTAAGACTGTCGTTGGTGTACAGACCGGACGGGGTCGTGATCTGATGATGATTAAGGGCAGGGATGTGGAAAGCGCTTATTTCCTTCCGAACCTGAGATTCTGGATTGATGAAATTATTACTTACCCGTATCTTGGGGGTGACTGCATCAAAGACCGAAACTTCAGTGTGTCATCTTATGAGTTTATTCCGTCCATGAATCTGATTCTGCCATTTGCAGTACCAGGTTTCCTGGGAGATGTGTCTCCGCGCTGTATTTATGATTATTCTATGGTCTGTCTGGAAAATTCCCGGGATATTCTCAGAGTTCTGGAAGAAGAATACCAGAATGAGTTTGAACGGAAACTTACGCTGCAGCGGCTTGGTGAGGTTATGATGATTCCAAAATATCCGGAACTGGGCGAGCACGTATTCCTGGACGAAAACGTTGCAGCCAGCGCCTGTGTGGAAAAAGACATAGAGCGGCTGGTGCGTATGAGGAATTTATTTAAATGAAAACAAAACGATATATCCACGAGATGATACTTTCACAGGACAGGCTCAGCCTGACAAAATCTCTGCCTCATGCAGAAGGCCGCGGAGCCAGAGTGCATATTCTGGCTCTGGGTGATGTGGGAGCCACTCTCCTGCTGGGACTGAAGGTTCTGGGAGCAGGAACCATTGATACCATTGGTATCTACGATGTAAATCCAAATGTTCTGGAACGCTATGAACGGGAGATGAACCAGATGGGCTGGGCTTTCGAAGAAGCAGAAGCTGAAGAAGGAGGCACAGCGCCTCTTCCTAAAGTGGTAATCCTGAAGGAAGAAGAATTGTTTAACTGTGATCTCTTCCTTTTCTGTGCCAGTAAAGCCATCCCGGCCATCGGCGTGAAAGGCGATGTGCGGATGATGCAGTTTGAGGCTAACCGCAAAATCGTGGAGCATTTCGCTTCCATGGCCGGTGCTGCAGACTATAAAGGTATTTTCGGTGTGGTTTCCGATCC
>JAFYKS010000226.1 GCA_017537495.1 Bacillota bacterium
CCGGTCTTCCTGTGGCAGAATATAAGATCAATCATCGCTGCGCAGATGACAGCGGCAGTCCGGCAGCAGGCAGAGGCGTGTATACCTTCTGTATGTGTCCGGGCGGCCACGTGGTTGCAGCATCCTCTGAAGAGGGTGGCATGGTTGTCAACGGTATGAGCTATCACGGCCGTGACAGCGGCGTTGCCAACAGCGCACTGCTCTGTGATGTACGTACCAGTGATTTTGGCAGTGATGATGTGCTGGCAGGTGTGGACTTCCAGGCAAAATACGAACGTCTGGCTTTTGAGGCCGGACAGCGTCAGGCGGCTGCCTCCCGTCCAGAAGCGGATGGTGCGCGGCAGTTCCTCTCTCCTGCAGGAACCCAGCCGGTGAGCGGTATGGTATACTGCCCTCCAAAATCCACCTGGGGCAAGCTCCGTGATGGTAAGGCACCGGAAGTAGAAGAGTGTCTTCCTGCTTTTGCGGTGGAAGCCTTCAGAGAAGCAATGCCTCATCTTGGAAGAAAGCTCCGCGGATTTGATGCAGATGATGCAATCGTAACTGCGGTGGAAACCAGAAGCTCGTCTCCGGTTCGAATTGTCCGCGGGGAATCTTATGAAAGTGAAACTGCAGCAGGACTCTACCCATGCGTTGAAGGTGCCGGCTACGCCGGCGGCATTACCTCGGCTGCCGTAGACGGCATCCGGGCAGCTGAAGCCATTATCCGCAAGTGGTTGCCGGTTCAGTAACGAAATAAAAAAGAACCCTCTCATCGATATGGTGAGAGGGTTTTCTTGTATGAAGTTAAATCAGGCTTTCCCCGGTCATTTCTGCAGGAACAGGCAGTTCCATCATCTTCAGCAGGGTTGGTGCGATATCAGCAAGCTTGCCGCCGCCTTTGAAACCGCCAACAGGCTGCTTTGCAATATGTACCAGCGGAACCTGATTTGTGGAATGAGCAGTAACCACATTGCCTTCTTCATCCAGCATCTGGTCTGCGTTTCCGTGGTCTGCAGTTAGAAGAATCTGTCCGTCCGCAGCCACTACAGCATCCACAATTCTGCCTACACAGCCATCCAGCGCTTCCACCGCAGCCACTGCAGCATCAAAGACGCCGGTATGTCCCACCATGTCAGGATTTGCAAAGTTCAGAATGATCAGATCGTATTTATCGGATGCAATTTCTTCCAGAACCTTTTCTGTTACTTCCAGGGCACTCATTTCCGGCTGCAGGTCGTAGGTAGCAACCTTTGGGGAAGGAATCAGAATGCGGTCTTCCAGGGCATTCGGTTCTTCCACACCACCGTTGAAGAAGAAGGTTACGTGGGCATACTTTTCTGTTTCTGCGATACGCAGCTGGTGCATACCCAGGGAAGAAATATACTCGCCCAGAGTGTTTTCCAGACGGTGCGGCGGGAAGGCTACTTCCACGTTCGGCATTTCCGCATCGTACTGGGTCATGCAGATATATTTCAGGTTCTCTGGTGCTTTCTTACGTTCGAATCCGTCAAAGTCTGCATCCACAAAAGCACGGGTAATTTCACGTGCACGGTCCGGACGGAAGTTGAACATGATGATGGCGTCACCGTCATGGATGAAACCATCCGCTGCATCGCCGCATACGGTCGGCAGAATGAACTCGTCGGTTTCACCGCGGTCATATGCTGCCTTTACTGCTTCCACACCATTTACAGCCTTATGGCCTTCGCCAAGGGTCAGTGCATCATATGCCTGCACCACACGTTCCCAACGCTTGTCACGGTCCATAGCGTAGTAGCGTCCGGAAACTACACCCACATGTCCGATACCTTCAGCAGCCAGATATTCTTCCAGCTGGGTCATGTAATCGATGCCGGAGCTTGGCGGTACATCACGGCCGTCCATGAAGCAGTGGATGAAAAGCTTTTCGATACCACGCTTCTTAGCCAGCTGAACCAGTGCCTGCAAGTGGGTGAAATGGCTGTGCACGCCTCCGTCAGCCAGGAGCCCGTACAGGTGGAGTGCTCCGCCTGTTTCCAGTACATGGTCACATGCACGGTTCAGAGGAATATTATCGAAGAAGATGCCGTCCTGGATTGCCTTGGTGATTTTGGTCAGTTCCTGGTATACGATGCGGCCGGCACCGATATTCAGGTGACCTACTTCGGAGTTGCCCATCTGTCCTTCCGGCAGACCAACTGCCAGACCGCTGGCATCGATGCGGGC
>JAFYKS010000227.1 GCA_017537495.1 Bacillota bacterium
AGAAGTTATGAAAGAAAACAACCCTGCAGTACCTTACACAGTAGAAGAAATCGCTAAAGAAGCTAAGTCAGCTTACGATGCAGGTGCAGCAGTTATCCATCTCCACGCTAGAATGGACGACGGAACTCCTACACAGAGCCACGAAAGATTCCAGCCAATCGTTGACGCTATCAAGGAACTGTGTCCTGACGTAATCGTTCAGCCTTCAACAGGCGGAGCAACAGGAATGACAGCAATGGAAAGATTCGACTCAACTAACATCACTCCAACACCTGAATTCGCTACACTGAGCTGCGGTACATGTAACTTCGGCGATGAAATCTTCGAAAATACTGAAGACATCATCAAGACTTTCGCAACAGAAATGAAGAAGAAGGGTATCAAGCCTGAACTGGAATGCTTCGACAAGGGTATGATCGACATCGCTGTTAAGATGCACAAGAAGGGCTACCTGGATGCTCCAATGCACTTCGACTTCGTACTGGGCGTACAGATGTCAGCTACAGTTAGAGACCTGTCATTCTGCGTAGACTCACTGCCACCTGGAGCAACTTGGACTGCATGCGCTATCGGCAGACAGGAATTCCCTATCGCTGCTGCTACAATCGCTATGGGCGGACACGTAAGAGTTGGATTCGAAGACAACCTGTACCTGGAAAAGGGCGTTCTGGCAAAGAGCAACGGAGAAATGGTTGCAAAGGTTGCAGCTATCGCTAAGCTTCTGGGAAGAGAAGTTGCTACACCTGCTGAAGCAAGAGAAATCCTGGGACTGGGAAAATAATTTTTTAGACATGTAAAGGCTCGAGTTTTCGAGCACGACTAAGAAGCCACGGCCTCTCTGAATATCGGAGGGGCCTTATTTTTAGAAAAGCGCAACGGAGGGGAATTATGTCCTTTGCATCAGAAACAAAAAACGAACTGTCGAGAATAGTGCCTGAGAAAAAGTGTTGCATGCTGGCTGAAATCGCCGGCTTTATGCGTCTTGCGGGAAGTATCAGACTTGCAGGCCTTGGTAAATTCAGAATCGTCATGACCACTAATAATCCGGCAGTTGCAAGACATTATAAAACGCTGATAAAGACATATTTCAGCGTGGATGCCAAGCTGGATGTGGGACAGGACCAGTCTCTTAAGCGCGGCCATTCATATATCCTCACCATCGGACCTGAGGACCTCAGTGAACAGATTCTCAGAGAAACGGGAATCCTCATGGTAAAAGAAGGGATGAACTTCATCAGTGACGGTATTTACGACGGCCTCATCAGAACTAAATGCTGCCGTAAAGCATACCTTCGCGGTGCATTCATGGCAGCGGGAACCGTCAACAACCCGGAAAAAGACTATCATTTTGAAATCAGCACAGGGACAGAAACCCTGGCTAAAGAACTTAGAAAAGTAATCAACGGCTTCGTTGATATCACAGCAAAAATCGTAACCAGAAAGAAAACCTTCGGTGTATATCTGAAAGCCGGAGAACAGATTAAGGACGTACTGGCCATCATGGGAGCATCCGGACAGTTCTTCAAATTTGACGAAGTAATGATGATGAAAGAACTGAAATCCGAAGCTTACCGTATGAATAATCTGGACAATGCCAACATCGACAAAAGTTTGCGTGCGGCAGAAGCCCAGATCAATGCCATTAAGAAAATACAAGAAAAACGCGGTCTGGATACCCTTTCCGCTAAGCTGAGAGAAGCAGCTTATGCCAGACTGGAAAACCCTGATGTCGGAATCGAAGAACTGGGCAAATTGATGAGCCCGCCCCTTTCCAAATCAGGAATCAACAACAGACTCAGACGTATCGAAGAAATCGCTAAGGGGTTATAGGAGCGGCTGCGCCGCGATTTTTTGGCCTGCGGCCGAGGTCGGCAGGCCGGGAGGAAACACATGAAATTCGAATCTAAAATAAGAGTGCAGTTCTATGAAACCGACTCTATGGGCATAGTGCACCACTCCAATTACATAAGATATTTTGAAACAGCAAGAACAGAGATGCTTCGCCAGAACGGATACTCATACGCCTCCATGGAAAAAGCAGGAGTGTGGATGCCGGTACTGAGCGTAACGGCAGAATACAAGATGCCTGCACTTTACGACGAAGTGGTTTCAGTTTACTGCTGGGTAGAAAAGCTCCGCGGAGCGTCAGTGGACCTGAAGTACGAAGTAATCGGCGAAGACGGCAGACTTTGCGTAGTGGGCAGAAGCAGCCACGGATTCACAGACCCGGACCTGAAACCAATCAGAATGAAAAAAGAATGGCCGGACATGTATGAGTTTTTCAAGAAGCTGGAACAGCCTGAAGAATAGATGACTCGCAGGAGGAAGAAATGGAAAAAGGACAAATCGTAGAAGTAAGAATTGAAGATATGAGCCATGAAGGGCAGGGAATCGGTAGAGCAGACGGCCTGGTAGTTTTCGTACCGGGAACAATCGTAGGCGACCTTGCAAAGGCTCAGCTGACAAAAGTAAAGAAGAGTTACGCATTCTCAAAGCTGGTTGAAATCGTTGAGCATTCAGATGCCCGCGATGAGAACTTTGACTGCGAATATTATAACGAAGGCTGCGGCGGATGTCCTCTTGGAGGCATCAGATACGACGCTCAGCTGGAACTTAAAGAACGCCAGGTGCGTGAAAAAATCCAGAGACTGGCAGGCGTTGAGAACTCTGTAATCAGACCAATCATCGGCATGGATCCCGATGACAACGAAGGCATGGGCTGCTACAGATATAGAAACAAAGCCCAGTTCCCTGTAAGCACAGGCGGAATCATCACACGCAAGGGCGGTCTGGTGGAGAACCTGGGTGAACCGACTGTAGGTTTTTATCGTGCAAAGAGCCATGAAGTGGTTGATTGTGGGGATTGCTATCTCCAGTCAATGGCGGCGATGGCTGCAGCGGATGCTTTGCGTCAGTTCATGGAAGAAGATAATATTACGGCATATGACCCTAAGTGGGACAAAGGTCTGATCAGACACTTAATCGTCAAGACAGCATTCACAACCGGCGAAGTTATGGTAATTATCGTAATCAACGGTAAGGGAATCCCTAACTCAGCTAAACTGGTAGAAATGCTGGACGATGCAATCTACGAAGTAGG
>JAFYKS010000228.1 GCA_017537495.1 Bacillota bacterium
AACTGCCAGTCTTGTGTTCTGCGTAGGTGCCATGACAATCGTTGGCTCTCTTCAGTCTGGACTGACTGGCGATCACTCCATGCTGATTACTAAGGCAACGCTGGACTTGGTATCTTCTCTGATTTTCGCCGCATCACTGGGCATCGGTGTTATGCTGGCAGCAGCATTCGTGCTTGTATTCCAGGGGGGAATTGTGCTGATTGCTCAGGCTGCAGCACCGTTTTTGACAGATTATGTTATCGGAGAAATGACCTGTGTCGGATCCATTCTGATTATGGCTCTTGGTATGAATATTATCGGGGTAACTAATTTTAAAGTAATGAATTACCTGCCAGCTATTTTCATTCCGATTCTTCTGTGTACGTTTATGTAAATCATTATAAGTAAAAAAAGGGCTGTCGCACAGTTGACTGAATAGTCGACCGGAGCGGCGGCTCCTTTCTTTTCAACATCCCGTTATCGGGATTGTATAAAGATATTCAATCAAAAAAGGCAACACAAAATTAAGGGTATTTTTATCCCTGAACAATGTGTTGCTTTTTTATGCGATTTTATCAATACAGTGAAGATGCGTACCGATTGTTCCTCGCTGAATTTTGTGGTGAAGTTTTTCAATGTTGTGGGAAATGGCAAGAAGCACGCATTCCGCATAAACGTTTGCATTTCCCCGGCAGAGAAATCTTCGGAATCCTCTGTCCCATTTCAAATCAGCAAAGCTGCCTTCGGCCTGAATACTTCGATTGATTCTCAGCAAAATCCCCTGATTGCTGGTGATTCGCTCAAGGCACTCTTTTCTCTGCTCTTCGAATGTACGTGAAATCTCTAGAGACTTTACTCTCTCTTCTTCTGCTATTTTCCAATTGCTTCCTTTGATACATTTTCCTTTTACTGGACAGTCCTTGCAGTCATTGCATTGGTAAATCGTCCTTTTGGATGTGTATCCGCTGGCACTTTTACGCTGCCGTATACCTATTGCAGACAGAAGGCATCCCTGGCTGCAAATGTAACAGTCGTTTTCAGCATCGTAAATCATGTTATCTCGATTACCGATATCTTTCCGATATTTTCGTGTCTGAGAAATTTCATAATTTGCCGGCTTAATGAATGCCAACTGACCATTCTTTTTCAAGTAAGTATAATTTTCTTCACTTTCATATCCAGCATCCGCCACAATATTAAAATATTTGAAGCTAAGATAACGAACCATTTCTTCAAGGAACGGCTTCAATGTATTGGTATCTGTAGTATTTGGAGAAACCTGAAGCCAAACTACATATTCTGCATCTACACCATGCTGTAGGTTGTAGGCTGGTTTCAGCTGTCCATTTTTCATAGCATCTTCTTTCATACGCATGAAGGTTGCATCCGGATCCGTCTTGGAATAGCTGTTGCGTGTTCCGCAGATATGGACTTTATGATTGTATTCCCTGAACTTATCAAGGTAGGCTTCCAGCAGTTCGATATGCTTCTGCAGCATGGTTTTACGGTGCCCCGTTCCATATACAAATTCAATTTGCTCCTGTTCCTTTATGGAGTATAGTACCTTTCGAAGCTTCTTAAGTGTTTTGATTTTTACTTTTCCACCCCAAACAGGCTTCAGGGCATATGTTTCTACGCATTCAGAAACCAGCAATGCTGCTTTTTCACCGAGCTTTTCCTGACTTTTCGTAACAGCTCTTTTCCACACAAAGGTGTATTTATTTGCATTTGCCTCTATTTTCGTTCCATCGATGAAAATGTTTTCACCGGAGATTTCCCCAAGTTCATAGAGAAGTTCGGTGCATTGTGCTAAAAGCTGTTTTGCACATGGAGCAAAGTGAATGCTGCGAAATCTGGCGATAGTTGCATGGTCAGGTACAGGTTTGCCTTCAAGAAGGTACATGAAGTTAATGTCTCTGTGACATGCAGTTTCAATCTCCCTGGAAGAAAATCTTCCGTCGAGATAAGCATAGAGAACAATTTTCAGCATCTGGCGTGGGGTTACCTGATTTCCTTTTATGATACTGTAGGTATCGTAAAGGCAAGTCAAATCCATCTCCTCTACAAACTGACTCAGTAATCTCACGCTGTCATTTTCCGGAATGATAATGTTTAAATTCATCGGAATTTGGAGTTGAAAACATTTCTCGTTTATTGTATAGTTTTTTACAGTGGTTTTAATTTTTTTCACACAATCATTATACCACAAAACCCTTGCAGTTCTTGAATTTGCAAGGGTTTTCTCGTTTTAAAGGTAAAAGAAAGGAGCCGCCGCTCCGGTCGACTATTCAGTCAACTGTGCGACAGCCCCTTTTATATATCCTTTGATTTTTATTTTCTGGTATTGTGTTCTGCCAACAGGCCCTGTTTCATTTCCCAAAGCTTCTGGGACAGGTCTACGTAGTAAGTCTGCGGATTTTCAAAACGCAGGGATTCGGACCACAGTGTTTCCATCTGCTCTGCGCAGTAATCCTTGATTGCTTCGATGTCCGGACTTTC
>JAFYKS010000229.1 GCA_017537495.1 Bacillota bacterium
ATGGGTTGTAATTCCTTCTGGCGTTTCTGGCCAGCATCCTTGACGATACAAATCAACACATTTTCTTTTGAATTCATAACTGTAGCGCATAAAAAATCCCCCTCTACTGGTCTTTTGTCCAGTAAAGGGGGTACATATCATGATCACTCCTTTTTTATTATTCTTCATCTTCCAGAATTTTAAAATCAATCTGCCGTTCCGAAGGCCGGCTGTCCATAACACGGATCCGAACCTTCTCACCCATCTGGTACGGACGGCGAAGATCTCTCGCAAAAGCCATCCCCTCAATGGTATTAGCCAGCTCTACATATACGCCGAAATCGGTCACACCGCTGATGATACCGTCAAATTCATCACCGATATGATTCACCATATACTGTGCTTTCTTCAGCTTTTCCACTTCCCGCTCCAGCTCCTGCGCATGCCGCTCTGTCTGAGAGGAAATTTCAGAAGCAGTCTGCACATCAGCAGTATATTTAGCCAGAAGCTCCGGCGTCATTTTTCCATCAAGATGCGCCTTGATAATCCGATGAATCATTAAATCCGGATAGCGGCGGATCGGTGACGTAAAATGACAGTAATACTGAAACGCCAGCCCAAAATGACCATCACAGGCCGGGCTGTAATATGCTTTTTTCATTGTGCGAAGAATTACGCGGCTGACAATCGCTTCATAAGGTTCTCCCGCCAGACCGTCGATAATGGTCGCCAGATTTTTCGGATGAATATTCTCAGGACTTCCCTTCAGGTTAATACGGAAGTTGGCCAGATATTTCTTAAGATCTGTCAGCTTTTCTGCATCCGGTTTCTCATGAACACGATATACAAAAGGTGACTCCATCCAGAAGAAATGCTCTGCCACCGTTTCATTGGCGGACAGCATGAATTCCTCGATTAGACGATTTGCCGTTCTCCGCGGCTCGATCTCTATACGTACAGGAGTCTCGTATTCGTCCACCTCAATGACTGCCTCTTCCAGATCAAAATCAAGACTTCCCTTCTGCTTTCTCTTTTCCCGCAAAATCTCTGCCAGCTGGCCCATCATCCGAATTTCATCAAGGATGTCCTCATGGTGTCTGCACTGCTCCGGATCATCATATTCCAGAATATCGGACACATCATCATAAACAAGACGTGCGCAGGAATGAATAACAGACTTTGCGATGTCATGGTTTACAACTGTACCTTCCCCATCGATTTCCATAAGGCAGGACAGAGTCAAACGGTCTTCATTGGGATTCAAACTGCACATTCCATTGGAGAGAACAGGCGGAAGCATTGGAACCACACGGTTTACCAGATATACGCTGGTTCCCCGCTTCAAAGCTTCCCGATTAAGCGGTCCGTCTTCAGAAACATAGTGGGTTACATCTGCGATGTGAACACCCAGCAGGAAGTTGCCGTTTGGCAGCTTATGAATGGAAACTGCATCGTCAAGATCCTTGGCTGTCGGTCCGTCGATAGTGAAGATTTTCTCTCCTCGAAGGTCCAGACGGCCACCCAGATCAGACGCAGTGATTGGTGCTTTAGCTGCATGTTTTGCTTCGGCATTGGCACGGCTTGGGAAAGTCTCAAAGAGTCCATACTGACGGATTAGTCCGCTGATATCTCCTCCCACCTGACCGGCTCTTGCTATGATTTCTGTAATTTTTCCTTCTGCACGGCTGAATCTGTCAGGGTATTTCGTAATTCTGGCTACAACCTTGTCCCCATTCTGGGCACCCCTTGCCAGTTCTTTCTTTATAAATACATCGTCGGTATTTTTCCTGTCATCAGGCACAACAAAACCGAACCGTCCGTTGTCCTGGAAGGTTCCTACCACTTCGCTGTATTTTCTTTCGAGGATTTTAGTGACAATTCCTTCTTTTGACCGGGTGCAAAGATGCTCCGGCAGCAGATCCACTTCCACCAGATCACCGTTCATGGCACCCAGCATGTTGGAAGGACCAATGAAAATATCATCGCCTTCTTCCTGACGGACAAAACCAAATCCTCTTCCATGTTTTTCAATAATGCCTGTTACAGGCTCAATTCTTTTCATTTTCTTACTCATACCTATATCATAATGCAAAAAGGGCGGCTCCGCCACCCCTCTTTTCTTAAAAAAACGAAGTATTAATTCATCTTATTACTGTCATTTTTCTTTCCGTTTTCGTCTTCACCGTCTAATGCATCACGTACATCATCGGTCACATCTTCTGCGCCATCACGGATGTCATCAGCCAGATCTCCGCGTTCGTCACCCAAAGGTCCGTTGTCAGAACGGTTATCATCCAGACGGTCATCGTCCATACCGTCATTCAGAGTCCCATCGTTATGGTTGTTGTCATTTGTCAGATTGTCATCTGCATTGTTCGGTGTCTGACTCAGGTCATCGGTTCCGTCATTTCTGCCGCAGCCTGTTAAGGTCATAAAGCCGAATGTCAGCAGCATAATCATAATAACTGCAGTTACTTTTCTTTTCATGAGCTTGCTCCTTTCTGCTATTCATGTGAATGTTCTCATGGATAGTTTGAATCCTTTCTCACGAAAATATACAGAAGAAATATATTCCGACAATACAAAAAACGGAGAAGATAAAATCTTCTCCGTCAAATGCATGCTTTGGTAAATGGATTATTCTTCGTCTGCTTCTACAGCTTCAGCTTCCATAGCCTGCTTGATGCTCAGGCTGATTCTCTTTCTTTCAGTATCGATTTCCAGAATCTTAGCTGCAACTGCCTGTCCGATTTCCAGTTCTTCAGCAATGTTGGTAACTCTCTTGTTAGCAACTTCAGAGATGTGTACCAGACCGTCCAGACCAGGTTCCAGTTCAACGAATGCACCGTATTCCTTAATCTGTACAACCTTACCTTCAACAACCTGACCAACTTCGTAAGTTTCGTTGATCACAGTCCAAGGTTCAGGCTGAGTCTGCTTCAGGCCTAAAGAAATCTTGCCCTTTTCAGAGTTCATGGACAGAATCTTAACCTTAACAGTATCGCCAATCGCCAGAACTTCCTGTGGGTGCTTCAGCTTGCCCCAGGAGATTTCGGAGATGTGCAGTAAACCGTCGATGCCGCCCAGGTCAACGAAT
>JAFYKS010000230.1 GCA_017537495.1 Bacillota bacterium
ACCGATGACGGGGTGCTGGCCCATAACATTCTGGCGCCGAAGAAGCATGTGCAGAAGATTTACCATGTGGAACTGGATATTCCGGTGACTGAAGAAATGGCACGCGGTTTTGCAGAGGGAGTGGAACTGAACGACGGGGTTTGCAAGGAAGCCGGACTGGAAATCACCGGTGAATATACGGCGAAGGTAACACTGAAGGAAGGACGTTACCATCAGATTAAGCGCATGTTCGGCTGCTACGGTGCCAAGGTTGTAGAACTGCACCGGCTGACCATGGGCAACCTTCACCTGCCGGAAGACCTGCCGGTGGGAGAGTGCCGTGAACTGACTGAGGAGGAACTGAAACTGCTGCAGCAGCAGGTATAGGAATTTAGAAATGGAAGCTTTTATCGACTGTCTAACGAAATATTTAATATACCTGGCGGTGTGCATCACCATTCTGCTCTTTTTCCGTCTGACACGGAATGTGCCGCAGCATGTTTTCCGCAAAATGCTTCACTATGTGGCCATGACATCGGTGCCGTTCATGATTCTGGTATCGGAGTCCTGGATTCCGGTGACCGTCATCGCTGTGGCGGTGGCAGTTGTGGCGTACCCTCTGCTGGCCCTTGGTGAGAAGTGGAAGGGATTCAGCCATTTCTTTGCGGAGAAGCGGGATGGTGAAATCAAGCGGAGTCTGCTGGATCTGTTCCTGCCGCAGGCGGTGCTGACAGCGGTCTTCTATGGCTGGCTGAATCTGCCTTACGTGGTGGTGGCCGGCGTGCTGACCTGGGGCGTGGGAGATACCTTTGCGGCCCTCATCGGCATCCGTTACGGCAAGCATAAGGTACAGCTGAAGTGTGCGGACCAGAAAAAATCCTGGGAAGGCACACTGGCCGGCGGTGCTGCTGCCTTTATCACCTGTCTGGCGGTGCTGCTTCTGACCGGCGCTTATACCCCGGCAAAATCTCTCCTGCTGGCTCTCCTGACAGCCCCTGTGTCTGCCGGTGTTGAGCTGTGCACGAAAAATGGAAATGATACATACACTGTACCGGCAGCCGACTGTCTGGTACTGGCAGTGCTGAGCCTGTTATAAGCAAAAAAAGAAAAGGACCGTCAGGTCCTTTTTTCTATGCCAGGAAATATTTTATTCTACTTTGAAATCGTCGATGCGGAAACGGAGGCCATTTTTATAAGCGTAGTCTTCTGCAGCACCCACCATTTTTTCTTTATTTTTATTAATCAGCATGAGAATCAGTTCATCGCGGGTCTTCTGCGGGAGCATGTTTACCATCTTGCCGGCAGTTTCCGGAGGCATTTCGGCGATTTTTGCCAGAATGGCCATGGCGGTGCCGTCCTTTTCGGCCAGCTTGTCCCGAACCAGAGGGAGAAACTGTGCGGTCAGTGCACCGTAGTCAATATCGTTTATTTCCAGTGTGATTTTCATAAAGCATCGCCTCCTGTTTTCTGTAATACTTATTATACCACCGGAAGAAAATTTTTCAACAATGTTGACATAATTGCATTGTTTGCATTATAATAAATAATGCAAAGGGGGTTTCTCTATGATTTTAAATTTTGATTTTGCAAGCAATGTACCTTTATACATGCAGCTGCGGAACCAGGTGGTCATCGGCATTGCAGAAGGCAAGCTTCTGCCCGGCGAAAAGCTGCCGACCATCCGTGCGCTGGCAGAGGAGAGCGGCATCAACATGATGACCGTCAGCAAAGCCTACCAGCTGCTGAAGCAGGAAGGATATATTTTGACGGACCGGAGAAGCGGGGCCGTCGTGGCACCGAGAGAAGATGCGTCTGGTGCAGCAGTGCCGGAAGAAACGGTGGAAGCACTGCGGCTCTCTCTGTCTGAACTGCGCCTTGCGGGAATGAGCCGTGAGGACGTATTGAGTCTGTGTGAACGATTATTTGATGAGGGGGTAAAATAGGTGGGAACTGTATTATGGCTTTCGATTGTGTGGATTGCGCCTCTGATCTGCTTCCTGCAGGTGAATGAAGCCAGATTTAAAAAGAATATTGTGGTGGGTGTCACCCTGCCGTTTCAGGCCCGTGAAGATGAGGCGGTGAAGGCGGCACTGAAGAAGTATAAGACGAGCATGTGGACCACATGCGGCATTTTGATGGCCCTGGCAGCAGCCGGATGGGCGCTGGCACCGGAGTCCATGACGCTCTGGTTTATCTGGATTGACCTTTGCATCATTCTGCCGTATGTACCTTATGTGCGGACTAACAGTGCGCTGAAGAAACTGAAAAAAGAACGTGGCTGGGGACCTGCTGCAGGACAGCAGATTCGTGTGGACATTTCCGCAATTCCACAGGAAAAGTGGATTTCTCCATGGGCATTCCTGCCGCCGGCAGTGATTTCCCTGCTGCCGCTGCTGTTTGACGACAGCTTATGG
>JAFYKS010000231.1 GCA_017537495.1 Bacillota bacterium
CCCAGCCGAACGCAATGTTTAAAGTGCAGCTTGACAACGGTTTCGAGGTGCTTGCACACATTTCAGGTAAAATTAGAATGAACTATATAAGAATTCTGCCTGGTGACAAGGTGAAGGTTGAACTTTCCCCTTACGATCTGACCAGAGGAAGAATTATATGGAGAGATAAGTAAAGTTAAGAAACAGATTAGGAGGAATATCAATGAAAGTTAGAGCTTCCGTAAAGCCTATCTGCGAAAAGTGCAAGGTAATCAAGAGAAACGGTAAAGTTATGGTTATCTGCGAAAATCCTAAGCACAAGCAGAAACAGGGTTAATTAATTAATCAATTATTCAGTTGGAGCGGTGACCAGGCCCGCTCCCGTTCAGAAAGAACTGATTCTTTTATGTATGACAACCCGTCTATATCACTCCTGGGAAGCCCGGCATGAAGATTTTGACCGGACGGTGACGGAAGATGGGAGAAGGAGAAAAATATGGCTCGTATAGCCGGTGTAGACTTACCAAGAGAAAAAAGAGTTGAAATCGGTCTGACTTACATCTATGGTATCGGCAGACCAACTTCCCTGGCAATCTTAGAGAAAGCCGGAATCAATCCTGACACTAGAGTTAAGGATTTAACTGAAGATGAAGCTGGTAAAATCAGAAAGATCATCGATGAAGAATACCTGGTAGAAGGTGACCTGAGAAGAGAAGTTTCCATGAACATCAAGAGACTGATGGAAATCGGTTCCTACAGAGGTATCAGACACAGAAGAGGCCTGCCTGTTAGAGGTCAGAAAACTAAGACTAATGCCAGAACTCGTAAGGGTCCTAAGAAGACCGTTAGCAGAAAGAAAAAGAAGTAAAGGAGGTAGAATGTAATGGCTAAAGCTGTAAAGAAAACAGTAAGAAAGAAAAAGAGAGAACGTAAGAATATCGAAAAGGGCCAGGCACATATCCAGTCTACCTTTAACAATACTTTAGTTACTCTGACCGACATGAGCGGTAACGCACTGAGCTGGTCTTCCGCTGGTTCCCTGGGATTCAAGGGCTCCAGAAAGTCCACTCCATACGCTGCACAGATGGCTGCTGAAGAAGCTGCTAAGGGTGCAATTGAACACGGTTTAAAGACTGTTGAAGTTTATGTAAAGGGACCTGGTTCCGGCAGAGAAGCTGCTATCAGAGCACTGCAGACTGCTGGTCTGGAAATCACTATGATCCGTGATATCACACCAATCCCACACAACGGTTGCAGACCACCAAAGAGAAGAAGAGTCTAGGAAAGGAGGAGTAATTTAAGATGTCTAGATATACAGATGCAAACTGCAAATTATGCAGAAGAGAAGGTCAGAAGCTGTTCCTGAAGGGCGAAAGATGCTACAGCAGCAAGTGTGCTCTGGAAAGAAGAAATTACGCTCCTGGACAGCACGGTCAGGCTAGAAAGAAGATGTCTGACTATGGTATTCAGTTTAGAGAAAAGCAGAAAGCAAAGAGATTCTACGGAATGCAGGAAACTCAGTTCAGAAATCTCTATGAAAAGGCTGCTAAGAAGGCTGGTAAGACTGGTGAAAACCTGTTAATCCTGCTGGAAACAAGAATGGACAACGTGGTATTCAGACTGGGCTTCGCTTCTTCCAGAAAAGAAGCAAGACAGCTGGTAACTCACGGTCACTTTACTGTAAATGGCAAGAAGGCTGACATTCCATCCATGGAACTGAAGGCTGGCGATGTTATCAGAGTAAAGGAAAAGAGCCAGAGCTCTCCAAAGTTCAAGGAAGTAAAGGAAATGTCTATCACAGTTCCTTCCTGGATGAGCGTTGACGTAGAAAAGCTGGAAGGTAAGATCGTAACTCTGCCTACAAGAGCTGACATTGATACGCCAGTTGCTGAACACTTAATCGTCGAATTATATTCCAAGTAATAAGTAGTTAACACTTTGGAATGCAAAGGAGGGTTTTGCGTGATCGAAATCGAAAAACCAACAATCAATAAGTTTATTGATGAAGACGGACACTACGGCAGATTCGTAGTAGAACCTCTGGAAAGAGGATACGGTACAACTCTGGGTAACTGCCTGAGAAGAATTCTGCTCAGCTCCTTACCTGGTGCAGCCGTAACATCCATCAAAATCGACGGTATTCTTCACGAGTTTTCCACCATCCCTGGTGTGAAAGAAGACGTAACTGAAATCATTCTGAACCTGAAGAAACTCGCTATCAGACTGAATGGAGACAGCACAAAGAGAGCTATCATCAATGCAGTAGGTCCAAAGGAAGTAACTGCTGCAGACATCATGGGAGATTCCGAACTGGAAATCTTCAATCCTGATCTGCACATTGCTACTCTGGAAGAAGGTGCAACACTGGTGATGGAACTGAATCTGGCAAGAGGCAGAGGTTATGTTCCTGCTGAACAGAACAAGACTGACTCTACACCGATTTCTGTAATCCCTGTGGACTCCATTTATACACCTGTTAGAAAGGTAAACTATACTGTAGAAAACACCAGAGTAGGTCAGGTAACTGACTACGACAGACTGGTTCTGGAAATCTGGACTGATGGTTCTATTTCTCCGGATGAAGGCGTTTCTATCGGCGCAAAGATTATGCAGGAACATCTGAACCTGTTTATCCAGCTGACAGACGCTACCGCTTCCATGGATATCATGGTTGAAAAGGAAGAAGACCAGAAGGAAAAGGCGCTGGAAATGACAATTGAAGAACTGGAACTGTCCGTTCGTTCCTTCAACTGCCTGAAGAGAGCTGCAATCAATACAGTAGAAGAGCTGACACAGAAGTCTGAAGAAGATATGATGAAGGTTAGAAACCTCGGTAAGAAGTCTCTCGACGAAGTAAAAGCGAAGCTTGAAGAACTGGGTCTGGGCTTAAGACCTAGCGATGATTAAGAAATAGTAAGTAATTAAGAAAGGAGAGCATTACACATGCCAGGATATAGAAAACTGGGCAGACCTACTGCTCACAGAAAGTCTATGCTGAGAAACCTCGTAACTGACCTGTTCAGAGAAGGTAGAATTCAGACTACAGACATGAGAGCAAAGGAAGCCAGAAGAGAAGCTGAAAAGCTGATCACTTTAGCTAAGCGCGGCGACCTGCACGCAAGAAGACAGGTGCTGGCTTACGTTTTCGATGAAGACGTAGTGACCAAGCTGTTCGACGAAATCGCACCTAAGTATGCTGACAGAAACGGTGGTTACACCAGAATTCTGAAGCTGGGACCTAGACAGGGAGACAACGCAGAAGTTGTATTCCTGGAACTGGTTTAGTTTCGTCAATATAATTTAAACATCAAAACCCCGAGGTTCGGCTGTATGGCTGAATCCGGGGTTTTCCTGTTTTTTGTGATTAGGGGATTTTTATCGGACAGAATTTATGGTATACTGGAAGTCACGAAAAGGAGGTATCACCATGTCATACACATATCCTGATAAGAACGACATGCTGACATGTCAGCTGATAGATACAGAATTCGACGGTAAATACTGGGGAGAAAGTGAGGATGAAGTTCTTCGCCAGGCCATGGAAGAAGTGGACCATTTGGCTGGAAAACGCCATGCGAAAGGCCGTCCGTTCACACTGCTGGATCTGGGATGCGGCATGGGACGCCTGTTCCAGGTATATGCAGAGAAGGCGGATGAAATTACTGCAGCAGAACCGGATGAAGTACGCTGGCAGGCTGCAGTGGATGCAGCTGCAGAGGTAAGCCGGCAGACCGGAACCCCAATCGATGTGAGACATGGCGATGTACGTGTTTTGCCGGAAGATCAGAAGTACAGTGTGATTGTATCCAGTCATGTGATGCAGCATATCACATGTGGAATGGCAGCAGATCTGATGACTGCCATGGCGAAACGTCTGGAACCAAATGGCCTGCTTATTATGACAACCACATATACCGATGGGGATGGGGATCTGTTTTTCCGGGAAAGCTGGAAAGACGGAGAACGTTTCAATGAAACTATCGACAGGGAAGGATTTAATCAGAGCTTTGGAGCAGAAGGCGTTCTTCCGGTGAGAATGTTTGCGGAAAAGTCCATTCTTCAGCTTGCTGATGCAGAGGATCTGGAGCTGGTGCGGATGTCACGTTACCATTATCAGCAGCATCACAG
>JAFYKS010000232.1 GCA_017537495.1 Bacillota bacterium
GACTGCTCCTATGCCTTATATGTTTCCTCAGAGAAATCGGATTATCGCAGGCCTTTGCAGTGTGGTAACCGTCATTGAAGCCGGCAGGGACAGCGGTGCTCTGATAACCGCAACTCTTGCTGCAGAGCAGGGACGTGAAGTCTTTGCGGTACCGGGCAACATTACCAGTATGTGGAGTCTGGGAACAAATAAGCTGATTGCAGACGGTGCCATGCCGGTGGTGACGGTGGATGACGTGGTCAGGGCCATGGGACTTGATGCACACCGCAGTGAAGAGGAGTATAAGGGCCTTTCGGAACTGGAAAAACAGGTGGTCATGCTGGTGAAGTCTGCAGGAGAAGTTACACTGGAATATCTCTGTACGAAGATACAGATGAACCCGGTGGACATGAACGGAATCGTCATGGTTCTGGAAATGAAGGGGTACCTTGCAACCAATTTCGGAAAAATTTTTGTTGCAAAATTCTGAAAAAGCTACTATTATATTTGACTATAGGAATGGAAGGGCCCGGAAAGGTGTATTTTTCAGTCTCTTCCTTTTCTGATTGTATATATTTTCAGGAGGTAGTATGTAGTATGGCAACTGCGAAAGCTACGAAGACAACCAAGACAACTAAGGCAGCGAAGAAAACTCTGGTCATCGTGGAATCTCCTTCCAAGGCGAAGACCATTGGTAAATATCTGGGCTCTTCCTATAAGGTGGTAGCCTCTGTTGGTCATGTCCGCGACCTGCCGAAGAGCAAGCTGGGCATAGACATCGAAAATGATTTTGAACCTCAGTATATCGCAATCCGCGGTAAGGGGGATCTGATCAAGGAGCTGAAGAAAGAAGCGAAACAGGCAGGTAAAATATACCTGGCAACTGACCCGGACCGCGAGGGGGAAGCCATTTCCTGGCACCTGGCGCACCTGCTGGGGATGGATGCCAACACGCCGTGCCGTATCGTGTTTAATGAAATTACAAAGGATGCCATCAAGACTGCAGTAAAGCATCCTCGTCCGATTGACCTGAAGCTGGTAGATGCTCAGCAGGCACGCCGTGTACTGGATCGTCTGGTAGGTTACCAGATCAGCCCTCTGCTGTGGAGAAAAATCAGAAGAGGTCTGTCTGCAGGCCGTGTACAGTCTGCAGCACTGAAGATTATCTGCGACCGTGAAAAGGAAATCCAGGCATTTATTCCGAAGGAATACTGGAATATCGGTGCCATCTTTAAAAAGGATAAGAAGTTTGCAGCCAAACTTGCAGAATATAAGGGAAAGAAACTGACCGTGGATAACGGACAGCAGGCGCAGCAGATTATTGATGAACTGAAAGCAGGCCAGTTTACTGTGGATTCCATCGTAAGAAAGGAACGCAGCAGAAAACCGTTTGCACCGTTCACCACCAGCAGCCTGCAGCAGGATGCATCCAACAAGCTGGGCTTCACTACCAAGAAATCCATGATGGTAGCACAGCAGCTCTACGAAGGGGTGGAAGTAAAGGGTCACGGCACAGTAGGTCTGGTAACTTATATCCGTACCGACTCCGTACGTATTTCCGATGAAGCCAA
>JAFYKS010000233.1 GCA_017537495.1 Bacillota bacterium
CATGCCGGAATTGAAAAATATCATATACAGCGAAAATCCCATGCCGCCGGATATCAGGAACAGGGGGATATGGGACGCTTTTTTCGGTCCGTGGATGTGATTGATCCGGCCGATGATCAGCAAAATCACTGCAGCCAGGCTGCATCGCAGAAGCCCCAGAACGTTTGGCGTGAAGGCTGCTGCTGCAAATTTTGTGATGGGAAAGGCCGAAGACCACAGAAAGACGGTGATAAATGCGAAAATCGCTGATTTCATAGCTTGATTCATAGTGTACCTCCATGACATGCTCATTATAACAAAAAACCAGAAGAAATGTAAACGGGATTGTGGTATACTGGAGAAAAGTATGAAGCAGGGGGTACACCATGAAAAAATATAAAGCAATATTATTCGACCTGGACGGAACATTAACCGAGTCCGGAATCGGAATTACAAAATCTGTACAGCAGGCACTGGAGCGCATGGGAAAACCGGAGCCGGATCTGGATAAGCTGCGTGTCTTTGTGGGACCGCCGCTGAAGGAACAGTTTATGAAATATGCGGAATTTACAGCAGAAGAGGCAGATAAAGCCATCGCCTATTTCAGGGAACGTTATCATGTTACAGGTGTTTATGAAAACGCAGTGTATGATGGTATAGAAGATATGCTGAAGGCTCTGAAGGAAGCCGGCTATGTGCTGGCAGTGGCATCTTCCAAGCCGGAAATCCTGGTAAATCAGGTTCTGGAATACTTCCACCTGGAACATTATTTCACGGAAAAAGTAGGAAGTGAGATGGACGGTGTGCGGTCCAGAAAATCCGAGGTAGTGGAAGAGGCACTGCTTCGTCTTGGACTGAAGGATGACCGTGAACATGTACTCATGGTAGGTGATAAGGAACACGACGTCTTTGGTGCCAGAGAAGCAGGCATGAACTGCGTGGCAGTAACCTGGGGATATGGGACTGCAGAAGAGCTGGCCGAATCACATCCGATGCTGACCATAAATCATCCGAAGGAACTGGTGGATTACCTGATTTAGAAGAATGCCAATGAAAAGAAATCTTTATTTAAAAACAAAGCCGGTGGAAGAAGCACTGGCAGAATATATGGAGGCACTGGAGACTGCCGGCGTGCTGCAGCCTCAGATTGAGTGGTTGGATACCTACGAAGCTCTGGGACGGCAGACTGCAGGGCCGGTCTTTGCAAAGTGCTGTTCGCCGCTCTTTAATGCTGCGGCTATGGATGGAATTGCTGTCCGGGCTGCTGCAACGAAAGGGGCATCAGAAAGCCGTCCTCTGACTTTGAAGCTGGGGGAAGACTATAAAATCGTGGATACCGGAGATCCTGTGAAGGCACCTTTTGATGCGGTTATCATGGCAGAAGACATCATCGAAATGGATGATGAAACGGTGCAGATTCTGGCATCGGTGCCGGGCTGGAACCATGTCCGCTCCATCGGGGAAGATATTGTGGCAGGCGAAATGATTCTGCAGACAGGACACCGCATCCGTCCCGTTGACCTGGGAGTGCTGCTGGCCAGCGGAAATCTGCAGGTACCAGTGTATAAGAAACCTCAGGTGGCAATCATTCCTACCGGAACAGAAATTATCCAGCCGAAAGATGAACCCCAGGAAGGGGATATCATCGACTCCAACTCCGGCATGTTCGCAGGCCAGGTGACAGAGGCTGGCGGGGTGCCAAACCGACTGCCAATCGTGGAAGATGATTATGAAAAAATAAAAAAGGTAATCCTCGAGGTTCTGGAAACAAACGATATGGTTCTGATTAACGCAGGATCCAGCGCAGGAACAGAAGACTATACCGTTCACATTCTGAGAGAAATCGGTCAGGTCCTGGTTCACGGCGTGGCAATGAAGCCGGGCAAACCGGTGATTCTGGCCATAGTCAGCGGAAAGCCGGTTATCGGCCTTCCGGGATATCCGGTCAGTGCTTACCTTGCCTTTGAGAACTTCGTAACGCCTGTTTTACGCAGGTTAAGCGGTGATATGGTCTCTGCTTCCGCCGAACCGAAAAACCTGGTTAAAGCGGTGATTTCACGCCGCATGGTCTCTTCGCTGAAGCACAGGGAGTATGTCCGCGTCAAGGTGGGCAAAGTGGGTGAAAAGCTGGTTGCAGCGCCTCTGGCAAGAGGTGCCGGTGCAGCCATGAGCCTGGTGCGTGCAGACGGATTCTGCATCATCCCTCAGAACTGCGAAGGTTACGAAGCCGGTGAAACGGTGGAAGTAGAATTATACAAAGACCTGAAAGAAATTGAAAACACTGTGGTTTCTATCGGAAGCCACGATATGATTATGGATGTCATCAGCGATATGATGGCAGCCGAATATCGGAACATGTACCTGTCCAGCACTCATGTAGGCAGTATGGGCGGACTCATGGCTCTGCAGCGCGGGGAAACCACAATCGCTCCGACTCATCTTCTCAATGAAGCCGACGGGAGGTATAATGAGGCCATCCTGAAGCAGCTTTTCGGACCGGGACGCATAGCCCTCATCAAAGGTGTGGACCGGATTCAGGGAATCATGGTGAAGAAGGGCAACCCTCTGGGAATCCGCGGTGTGGAAGATTTGACCAGAGTCCGCTATGTAAACCGTCAGCGCGGTGCCGGTACCCGAGTGCTTCTTGATTACAAGCTGAAGCAGGCCGGAATCCGTCCGGAAGACATCGACGGCTACGACAAGGAAGCGGCAACCCACATGGCAGTAGCAGCACTGGTGGCTTCTGAAGAAATTGATGCCGGTATGGGAATCAAACCGGCAGCTGATGCCATGGGACTTGATTTCATTGAAGTGGGTGTGGAAGCGTACGATTTTGCCATCGACAGGCAGAATCTCCAGCTGCCACAGGTGCAGGCTTTTCTGGAGATTCTCAGAAGCCCTGAGTTTCATGAAAAGCTGGCTGAGCTTGGAGGCTACGGGTGGCATCAGGCAGGAAATATTATCATGATTGAATAAGGGGGAATCGTCATGACAGAGACGATCAGGCAGAACCGTCCTGTGATTCAGGTAAGGAATCTGCATAAGGTATATATCATGGGAGATGAGCGGGTAACCGCTCTGAAGAATATCAATCTGGATATTATGCAGGGGGAAATCTGCTGTATTTTCGGTACATCCGGATCGGGAAAGAGTACTCTTCTGAACCAGCTGGCAGGTCTGGAAAAGCCTACAGCCGGAGAGGTCCGCATTGGCGGCGTTCCTGTATCCAGACTGGATGAGAATGGCCTTGCAGCATTCCGGCAGAAACATGTGGGCTTCGTTTTTCAGTCCTATAATCTGCTGCCCGAGCTGACAGCGGTGGAAAATGTGGCCATGCCGCTCATGTTCAGGGGACTGCCCAAGGATGTGCGGGAACTGGAAGCCAGGAAGATGCTTTGCAGGGTTGGTCTGGGAAACCGGATGAACCATTATCCGGGGCAGATGTCCGGGGGGCAGCAGCAGCGTGCAGGCATCGCCAGGGCATTTATAACACGGCCGGATGTGGTATTTGCCGATGAACCGACCGGAAACCTGGACTCGAAGACGACGAAAGAAGTCATGGAGATGATACGCAAGTTTGCCAGAACCTTTCACCAGACTATCGTTCTGGTTTCTCATGATCCGGAGATGACACAGTATGCAGACCGGATTGTGACGCTGCTTGACGGCGAGATTATCAGTGATGTGAAGACAGAAAATAAGGAAAGACAGGGGTTATAAAATGAAACATGTTTTGAAGAGATGGATACATATTGGATTGATTATCGTCATGGTGATGTCAATGGCAGCCGCAGGAGGATGGGCTGATGAAGAAGGTAATACGCAGCCTCCGGCAGTGCAGGAAACTCCGGAGATTGGACAGCCAGCAGATTTTTCAGGGGAACTGGTACCGACGGGCTATACTGCTGACCGCAGCAGTATTACCAAAGGAACCCGCGTAAAAATCTCTGTACAGCTGAAATATGCGGATCGGTCTGCAGGAGAAGGCATCACAGTGGATGCTACCCGCCTGGTGGACAGCTTCAGCGGCGGCACCATTGACAGCAGTGCCATTACGGTTACACCTGCCGGCCAGTCTTTCCTGATTGATATTCCGGTAACCGGACTGGTTTATGGAGGTGTGGGAAACTCCCTGAAGCTGATGGTGAGCATCGGCGGCAAGTACGAGCAGATTGAGATTCCAATCAAAGAATGCAAAGAATATGAAGAACCGGTGTACGAACCGGTAGTGCCGGAAACACCGGACCCAGATCCCGCACCGATGGCGCTGATGAGCCGAAATGAAATGGAAACTCCGATGAAAGCCGGAGAAACACGAATCATTACGATCTTTGTAAAAAATATCGGAACTTCTGTCATGAGGTCACCGCTGATTACTTTTTCAGCATCAGACAGCCTGTTCCTGCCGGGAACCAGTTCCACCCTGCAGATGAAGGACATTTACGGTGGAAAGACGGAAAGTGTGGAAATCAAAGTACAGGCACTGGATGAAATCAGCAGTGTGAGCCAGTACCTGGAAATGAAACTTGACTTCCGTTACTATAACAATGTGACGATGGCAGACGGCAGCAGCAGCGGCCGTGTAACCATTCCTGCTGAAGTAAAGAAGAAGAAGGAAGAAAAGCCGGAGGAACCTGAAGTTGTAATAGACAGTCCGGTGCCGAATCTGATTATCAACGGGTTTAATTATGGGGGAAGTGCTGTGGCAGCCGGTTCCGAGTTCGGTCTCAGCTTCCAGTTTATCAATACCAGCAGCACCCTGCCTGTGGAAAACGTGGTAGTCACCCTGGAGGGCGG
>JAFYKS010000234.1 GCA_017537495.1 Bacillota bacterium
CAAGAGCACCTCCGATCTGTGATCTGACCGCATCCATCTGAAGGGGCATTGCCATCATATACAGCGTCTCCAGCCGCTGCAGCATCCCTCGTACAGAATTTCCGTGACCGGTACTCATACCGGTATGCCCTGTATTCATAGCCTGCAGCATGTCCAGAACTTCTTCACCACGGACCTCGCCAACCAGAATCCGATCCGGTCTCATACGCAGACTTGCCTTTATAAGCTGGGCCATTGTTACCTGACCGCGGCCCATGGCATTTGCATTTCTGCATTCCATATGAACGATATTTTCCACATTGGAAAGCTTCAGTTCACTGGAATCCTCCACAATAATGATTCGCTCAGCAGGAGGAATATAATCTGCCAGTGCATTGAGAAATGTGGTCTTTCCGGATGAGGTTCCGCCGCTGACAAAAATATTGTAGCCGCATGCCGTAAGGCATTCCATCAGCGCAGCTCCCTGTTCTGTGATGGCCCCTCCATCAATCAGACTCGACATGGTCATATAGGAAGGTGAGAACCTTCGGATGGTGAGAACCGGTCCGTTGACCGCCACATTTTTATAGACGCCGCTGACTCTGGATCCATCAGGAAGGCGGGCATCCACAATAGGATGAAGTTCATTGATTTCCCTGTGAACCTGTGCGGCAATATTCCGCATGATTTCCTCCAGTTCTTCCACCGTATCAAAGGATATGGGACATGGCTGCAGTCTTCCGTCCCGTTCCATAAAGATGTGAAACGGACCATTAACCATAATTTCCGTCACCAGAGGGTCCTCCATCAAAGGCTGCAGAATTCCAAGCCGGCTCCGGGTTTTATGAAAAATTTTATGAACAGCCTCTTCCAGCTCCGTAACAGAAAACCGTGCTGCGTCAGGATCCCGAAAAATCAGGTTTTCAATGCAGGCAAGAGCGTCCTCATCTCCCGCAAAATCTCCCTGTCCCAGATGCTCCCGTGCCTCTTTCAGTTTTCGTTCCATAAACTTTTTCATTTTCAGTTTAATTCCTTTTCTGTAAGTTTTTCACATCTTATCCGCATAATAAAACAGCTGCAAAGATTTTGCAACTGTTTTCTTTCGTCAAAATCAGGCAGAAAGCTCCAGATTTCAACACTTTTCGACCATCGTCACCACATTTCGACAGATTTCCCCACGGTTTCCAACAGCCACTCCGAAAAAATTTTTATACCTGCTGCATAGGATTTACTCAGCACAATCTCCACTTTTCCTGCATCATCCGTCACAAAACTTTCTCCGTCGTCCATCAGCTCCATAGAAAACGACTTCTGCATTCGTTCTTCTTCCTGTGCAGAAATCTGTTCCAGCCGGTTTTCCAGTCCACGGTTCTGAATAATCATCTGAAATTCTTCGTCCCTGCTTTCCGGTTCATCATCCGGTCTGCGGTATGCCGTTCTGCAGTCCAGAAAATTATCCACCAGAATCCGCACTGCTCCGGGAACATCCATGTCCCCTGTTCCAAGATCCACAAGAATCCAGTCATATTCCGCATGCTCTGCACAGAGATAAAGAAACTGCAGCTGCTCTTTTTCAGACATAAGCTGCGGTACAGCTCCGCCGCTGCCCCAGTTCAAATATTCCAGGCCAGTGTAATCACAGCTTACATATTCACTGAAATGAAAGGGTCTCCCGTTCCGCATCCGGTAAAACAGCTCCAGCCCCTGTCCTTCTGCCGTATTTTCAGCTTCCATATCTCTCCGGTAAAGCAGACTCCCATCCTTTGGCGTGAACGGCAGATACAGTACCCGCTCTCCGTAGGCACCGCAGAGCATACGCCCTGCTGCAAGGGCCAGTGATGTTGTGCCTGCACCGCCCCATAGGCTGCGGAAAATTACGGTACGTGTTTTCCCGTTACCTGTTCCTGTGCCGATGGTTCTCTCCTCAAACTCATCGGTACATCCTGCGCATTTTTCCCGGTATCTGCGCACAGCCTCATCAATCTGGCTGCTGATCTGACTGATTCTGCAGGTGTCCTCATCTGCCCGTATCACCCTGTAAGGCTCAAAACAGGCCGTCAGACCCTCGTTCTCTGAAAAATCGGAGACCAGTGCCTCCCACCGGTTATCCATGGCATTTTCGCCCTTTTTCCCTGCAATTTCAATGCAGTAAGGCCTGTCCAGCAGTGACAGCCCTCTGACCAGGTCTGCTGCAAAACCCGGATTTTTTACTGAAACAGCGATTGTTACAGGTTTCATATTCCCTCACTTTCCCTGTTTCCCTCTGCAGATTCAGCTTATTATTTTTTACATTTTCTGTCAATCTCTTTTTCCTGTTTTTCCGACAGTTCCCGAAGTTTCTTCAGTGCCTGATGAAGACTTCCCACCTCATTGATAAGACCGATTTCCACAGCTTCCGGTCCGAATAGCAGAGTTCCCACATCATTGGCCATATTGGTGGTGCAGTTCATTTTCTCATCAATTACGGTTCGGTCTGCCTTTGAGTGCTCTACTATAAAGTCCACTACCCGGTCCTGAGTCTTCTTCATATATTCAAATGTAGGCTCCGCAGTAATTACTGTCCCGGAAGTCCTGATTGGGTGAAGCGTCATAGTTGCGGATTTTGCCACGAAGGAGTAGTCTGCTGACACCGCCAGTGGAATCCCGATACTGTGCCCGCCGCCGATAACCAGCGATACCGTAGGTTTGGAAATACCAGCCACCAGCTCTGCCAGCGCAAGCCCGGCCTCCACATCGCCGCCCACCGTATTCAGCAGAAGCAGGAGACCCTTTATCTCCGGATTTTCTTCTACTGCAATCATTTCCGGAATCAGGTGCTCGTACTTTGTCGTCTTATTTTCAGGTGTGAGAACGGTATGTCCTTCCACACATCCAATAATATTCAGATACTGAAAATCACTTCGGAACTGGTTTCCGCTGGACAGCATGCCAAGTTCTCTGATCAGGTCTGCGGTCCCGCTTTCATCCGGCTTTTTATCATTGCCCCTGTCCTTTTCTTTCGGTTCGCTCATAATTGTCTCCTCACTATCGTAAATTTCAAGTATATTATTCAGCAAAGGAGCCATTTTTATGCGGTTAAGTGAAATCGGAGACAAGGAAATCGTTGATATTACAAAAGGCAGTCTTCACGGAAAACTCTGGGATGCAGAAATGCTCTTTGATGAGAGGAATGGTGTTATTTCCGCACTTCTTGTGGAAGGATTCCAGAGCACAGACCGCCGCATACGCGGGGATCTTCAGCTTCCGTGGAGTTCCATCGTTACCATTGGAGACGACCTGATTATCTTCAAATCCACCCATTAAAAAACACGCAGCATTTCTGCTGCGTGAATTATTCCATTTATAAAATATTCTTTAAAAAGCTCTTTCTGTGAATCGGTGTGATTCCCTTCTTTTCGATGCCTTCGTAATGTGCCTTGGTACCATATCCCTTGTTGCTGTCAAAAGCATAGTCCGGATACTGCTGATGGTACTCCACCATTTCACGGTCTCTTGTTACCTTGGCCAGAATAGATGCTGCTGCAATGGACAGGCTCTTGGCATCGCCCTTAATCAGGGAAGTCTGCGGAGTTTCAATATCCTTAATGGTCATGGCATCAAAGAGAATGTGGCTGATGCCTTCTCCTGTCTTCTCGCAAAGCATCCGTTCAGCCTTCTCCACCGCTTCTTTCATAGCTACTTTCGTTGCTTCCAGAATATTGATTTCATCAATCAGATGATTGTCTGCACGGCCGATTCCCCAGGCAACTGCCTTCTCAAGGATCACATCATATAATGCTTCCCTTTTCTTCTCAGACAGCTTCTTGGAGTCGTCCACACCCAGAACATCGAAGTCCTCAGGCAGAATCACACAGGCAGTCACTACCGGACCAGCCAGTGGTCCGCGGCCTACTTCGTCCACACCGGCCACATATTTTGCTCCGGATGCACGCAGACTGCGTTCGTATTCCTGCATGGTTTCCAGCTTTTCCATGAGCATCTGCTGACGCTCTGCTTTGGTCATGCCCATAATTATGCCTCCAGCTTTTCCAGTGTAATCTGACCGATTTTGCCGCCGCGGAACTCGTCCAGTACAGTCTTGGCACAGCGCTCGTAGTCAATACGCTTACCGGCCATGATGAAACCACGCTTACGGCAGATTTCTTCCATGTTTTCCAGTGCAGGATTGATGCACATATCTTCGTCTGCCAGTTCAGTCAGCTTATAACGCGCCATCAGTTCTTCCGGATACATCTTTGCCAGTACACAGATCAGTTCCATTGCCAGAGTCGCAATATCCAGGATTTCATCCTTGATGGAACCGCAGAATGCCAGGTTCAGACCAACCTTCGGGTCCTCAAACTTAGGCCACAGAATACCTGGTGTATCCAGAAGCTGCATGCCGTTTTCCAGGCTGAGCCACTGCTTACCGCGGGTTACACCCGGACGGTCACCGGTCTTTGCAGACTTCTTGCCGGTCAGACGGTTGATCAGAGAGGACTTGCCCACGTTTGGAACGCCCACAATCATCATACGCAGCGGACGCTTACGCGGAGAGCCTTCATTCTTTTCATCCTGCAGCTTGTTTAAAAGCTTGTACAGCTGAGGTACACCCATACCGCTCATGCAGTTCATGGTCAGCACCATATTGCCCTGCTTCTTGAAATGCTCACCCCAGGAAGCATTATCCGCCGGGTCAGACAAGTCACTTTTATTCAGAATGATGATTCGCTTTTTCCCCTTTACCAGATCATCGATAATCGGGTTACGGCTGGATACCGGAATACGCGCATCGATAACCTCGATGACCAGGTCAACCATCTTCAGGTTTTCCTGAATCAGTTCGCGGGTCTTTTTCATATGCCCCGGATACCAGTTGATATTCTCAATCATAATTTACCTCTTTCTCATCACAAGTAAAAAAAAGAGGAATCGAATCGATTCCCCTTAAAGAATTAGTCTTCCTTAGTCTTGATCTTAGCAGCCTTACCGGTTCTTTCTCTCATGTAGTTCAGCTTAGCTCTTCTTACAGAACCCTTTCTGGTTACTTCGATCTTTTCAATCTTCGGTGAGTGCAGTGGGAAAGTCTTTTCCACGCCTACGCCGGAAGAAATCTTTCTAACAGTGAAAGTTTCGGAAACACCGCCGTTCTGCTTCTTCAGTACGAAACCTTCGAAGATCTGAACTCTTTCTCTGTTACCTTCCTTAATCTTAATGTGTACACGTACAGTGTCACCAACATTAAATGCAGGGATATCGTTCTTCAGATAATCCTGGGTAATTGTTCTCATTAAATCCATGTCTTTTATCCTCCTTCCCTCCAAGACGTTCATGGGGCTAAGACTGCAATTCAGCCTTCCGCACTTCATCCAGAGGACCGCCCGTAGTCAACTTCTATATTATAGCAAAACTGTTCCATAAATGCAAGCACTTTTTTGGCAGCTTTGCAAAAATATTTTCGGTATTTTCGGTTTTCTGTATTTTATGCTCTCGGATGGGTTTTATCATATACATCCTTGATTCTGTTCTTGGTTACAGACAGGTAAATCTGTGTAGCTGTAATATCTTCGTGGCCCATCAGTTCCTGCAGGGATTTCAGGTCTGCCCCGTTCTGCAGCATATGTACGGCAAAGGAATTACGCAGTACCTGCGGTGTCAGGCTCTGGGAAAGTTCCGCCTTTTCACCGTATTCCTTCAGAATTTTCCACAGTCCCTGACGGGTAATCGGATGACCGATATAGTTTACAAACAGAGTTCTTTCTTCCGGATGTTCTTTCAGAATTTCATCACGCATACCATAGAGGTATTCTTCCATAGCCTTACGTCCGATTCTGCCAATCGGAATAATTCTGGCCTTCATATTGTCACCATTGCAGGTTACAAAACCCATGCGGACATTTACATCATCGATTTCCAGACCGATCAGTTCGCTGGCACGGATACCGGTGGCATACATCAGTTCCAGCATGGCTCTGTCGCGGATCCCTTTCGGAGACTCGTCCGGCATGGACATGAGCCGGTCCACTTCTTCCACAGAAAGGTAAGCAATTTCTTTCCGCTCAATTTTCGGTGACTTGATTTCCATTGCAGGGTTTCTGTTAATCACACCTTCTGCCATCAGGTACTGGAACCAGGTACGGATAGAAGCCAGTTTACGGTTTACCGTAGCTTTCGCCTTTCCTTCCTGCTTCAGACGCATGAGGAATGCGATTACTTCCGTATTGCCTGCTTTCTCGGGCTTGTCAATCCCGCGTTCTGCCACAAACCGTGCAAAGCTGTTCACATCACGCTGATAAGCTTCGATGGTATTGGCAGCCATATTTTTTTCTTCAATCAGATAAGTTACAAAATCTCTCACATCTATCTCCAAATATATTTCCCATAAAAAATCGCGCTTTTCAAGTATAGTACCTGAAGTAAAAAAATGCAACTGAAATTTGTCAAAAAAGGCCTGATTATGTAAACTTTTTTATTCATGAAATCCGGCCCGTCCACATACTATGAAACAGGAGTGTAAAGCCATGAATAAAAAAGTATTCTTTCTTCTTCTGTTCCTCGCCGCTACCGGTATGACCACCGGCTGCTTTTTTGAACTGCTGCTGTCAGCAAGTGAAAAGGAAGAGCTCATGACTCTTCTGGCAGGTTTTCTGGGAGGCAAAGGTTCTGCATCATCTCTGCCGGAACACATCCTTTCAAAGGCTGCCGCAGGAACTGTTCTTCTGGTGCCTGCATTTTTTCTTCCGCTTATTCCGTGGATAATACCGTTTCCCCTGATTTATCTCTTTTTCAGAGGATTTGTCCTGGGTTTTTCCGCTTCCATGGTGATGGAAACCCTTGGATTCAAAGGTCTGTTTTATATCACTGTGACACTGATTCCCGCCGAGCTGCTGCAGCTTCTTCTGTTTGCACTGCTTCTGTGCTGCTCCCTTCAGGAATTACACCACCTGCGTCACAGAAAAAAAGGCAGCAGAAAAGCCCCGCAGTTTTTCACCGCAGGGCCTTATCTTTATACTTATGCAGCCGGATTTGCCATGATGCTTCTTGTTATTTTCTTCCAGTCAGTTCTTCTTCAGGCAGTGACCGGACCATAAGAACAGCAATGGCAGTCTTTGCATCCCGAATATCTCCGTCCATGACCATCCGGTGAAGTACATCCAACTCCATCTCCTCGATATCAATGGCTTCATTTTCATCAAAGCAGGTTTCACCGGCAGTCAAATCCGTACAGAGATAAAGATGCAGAACTTCTTCAGAATATCCTACGGAAGGATAAAAGCTGGTCAGATGTCTCACCTTACCCGCCGTATAGCCCGTTTCTTCCTTCAGCTCACGGACAGCCGCATCCTCCGGCTTTTCCCCTGCATCAATTTTTCCTGCAGGAACTTCCAGCATGACACGTTCTGCTGGTTTTCGGAACTGCCGTACCATGACCATCTTTCCTTCCGGAGTAATGGCTGCCAGCACAGCTCCTCCATTATGTTCTATAATCTCACGGTAGGAGGTTCCGTTCTGCACGGTAACCTTGTCCCTCCGCAGATTGATAATTGCCCCTTCATAGAGCATTTCACTGCTTATTGTTTTTTCTTCAAACGTCATTGCCCGGTCTCCTTTTCCGCCGGGATTACGCGTTCCCGGCAAAATATGTCCGGGTATATTTTAGCACATTCAGCGCGGTTCTACAATGAGTTTGATGGCAGTTCGTTCCTCCCCTTCTATCTGTATGTCTGTAAATGCAGGCACGCAGACCAGATCCATACCGCTTGGTGCTACAAAGCCCCTTGCGATTGCGACTGATTTTACTGCCTGATTCAGTGCTCCGGCTCCAATTGCCTGAATTTCAGCACCGCCTCGTTCTCTTAATACGCCTGCCAGTGCGCCTGCTACCGAATTCGGATTGGATTTGGCTGATACTTTTAAAATATCCATTGTAATTCCTCCTGTTTGTTTTCTTAAAAGATTATTGAATACACTGACGAAATACTTATAGCTTCGTCTGAGGTCATTATAACAGGTAATTAAAGTAATTTGTGGAAAACTTTCCGACCACTTTCGACGGAATAACAATTTTTTCACATTATTTTCACAGAAACACTTGCAATTCTTCATTAAATCGGTTATTATAAAACCGTGGTTATCCCCCCTGATAACCTCATAATCTCAAATCCAAAATACCCCTTTTGAACAAAGTAGCCTGCTCCCCTGCAGGCTATTTTGTTTTCAGGGATTCTACATAAACAGAGGTATATCATGGAAATCATTCAGAGAAAACATCAGATGAATTACTATACGTCCCGCCTCTTGGAGCGCTATTTTCCGGGAATGAAGCTGGGTGTTTTTGATATTGAAACGACTGGATTAAATCCTGCAGAAACAGAAGTTGTTCTGGCAGGCTTTCTGGAAGTCCATCCAGACGGAAGTGCTCTGGCAACCCAGTATTTTGCGGACAAAGCTGGCGAAGAACAGCAACTTCTATCAGCCATCTTCAACGAATTTGAAAAATATGATGTTCTTCTCACCTATAACGGAAAACATTTTGACTTGCCGTACATAAGCAAAAGAGCAGAGCTGCTTAGTTTCGAAAACCATCGTATTTCCTGCCATAACCTGGACCTGTACCTGGTTCTCCACGGTCACAGCACACTGAAACAGACTGTGAAAAGTCTGAAACAGAAAAACGTAGAAGACTACATGGGTCTGCACATTGACCGTAAGGATGAAATTTCCGGTGCTGACAGCGTTCTTCTTTATCAGTCCTACCTGGAAGAAACAGCCCTGGACAAAAAAGAAGAAATGAAGCAGAAAATTCTGCTTCATAACCACGATGATATTCTGCAGCTTTACCGTATTCTGCCTGTAATTCAGCAGACTGACTTCCACAGAGCAATGAGTCATCTGGGTTTCCCGGTGACAGGTACCGGCAGATGGCCTAATCTGAACATCGGACGAATCCGCATGGACAATAAGGGGCTGGAAGTTACAGGTTTCTACGGCGGACCGCAGATTTCCTACACTTCCTATGACAGCGGCATGGCACCATATACCTGCAACTTTGCAGCGGATGGAACCTTCCGTTTCCTCTTTTACACACAGCACCATAAGAACAGCTATTATATCCAGCTTCCCGCCCTGCTTGGCGAAGCCGGTATGAATGCTGTGACCTGCTATCCGGCTCATGTCAATGGATATCTGATTCTTACAGAAGGAAAACAGACGAACTGGCTGGAAATCAATATGTTTGTTCAGGCATTCCTGCAGCAGTTCATGAAGCAGACGGCCTGCCCTCTTCAGGAAGAAGAAAGACATGAACAGCTTAGTTTTATCTAAAAAAAGAGATCTCAGATATGAGATCTCTTTTTTACTATCTAGAATGTTTTTCAATCCAGTCATAATACCGCTGCATCACTTCCGGCTTGTAGTAGCTGCTGTAACCGTGCTGGCAGCAGTCCACTACATCTGCATCTTTGATGATTTCTTCAATTACGGTACCTTTCACATCCTTGCTGCTGTGATTTTTCGCAGCAAGCGCCATAATCTCGATTTCCTCTTCATCGAAGAGACCACAGTCCGCCAGAAGGAATTTTGCTGGTTCGTAAGCCGCCTCAGCATGACCGGCTTTGCGGCCAGTGAGAATCCTCCCCAGATCATGAATTGCTGCAGCACAGGCAGTCAGTTCCGGATCAGTTCCCCTCTCCAGCGCCATCTGCCAGGCCAGCTGAGCAGAAGATGCCAGGTGAATCCGCTCCCAGTTTAAAGTTTCATCCCGGTCCGCAATCTTTCCTTCCTGCGCATCAATTACATCAAGCAGAATATTCTGCAGCTTCAGCAGTCTGCTGTTATTTTCCATCGGCCCTCACCTACACCTCGTAGTCGATACACAGACGTGTTTCGATATATGGGCGGATAAAGGTTTCTGCCACATGTACGTGTTCCGGATGGGTACTGTATCCCTTCAGCGCTTCCGGAGATTCAAAGGTGCTGTCCAGCATCATGTCTGCATTGGAAGTAGCAAGATTTTCAATCTGCACGTGAATGTCAGTCATGCCCGGAATCTTTCCTGCCAGTCCTTCCAGTCCGTTCTTAATCAGTTTCTTCTGTGCTTCCAGTTCTTCACCGGTCAGTTTCAGCTTCCAGATAATCATATGCTTAACCATGTCTCTTCTCCCTTATCTGTAATTTGTGTACTTAATCCACTTCAAATCTGTAATATTAATCAGCTCATTTGCCGCTTTATCATAGACCATCCATTCCCATACCATATTGTTCGCATAGGATACGATAACTTCGTTTTCATCAAATGCTACAAAGCTGATTGTCATCAGGTCCGGGAAGGATTCTTCCTGACAGATGCTGACATAACGCAGTTCTTTGCAGGCAGGCAGTACTTCCTCAAAATCTTCCAGGCTGCAGCTGTAGGTAATCACAAGACGATCCTCGTTGACCTGCACACGTTCGATTTCTTCGCAGTAACCCATGAATTCTTCTGTGGAAACGGACAGCTCATATCTTTTATAAACCTGTTCGTAATACTCTGCCTGACCGGAGCTCAGTTCAACCATCCGGGTTGAATTTTTTGTCAGTGTGTAAAGCCCGATTCCTGCTGCAACCAGCGCAATCAGTGCAATTACTAAAATAATAATCAGTTTCTTATACTTCGCCATTTTATCAGTTATAACCTCGCAAATTCATTATAAATTGCCTGAATTGCAGCCACATAGTCAGCACCATCCACACCCAGCAGCATATTGATCTTCGCTGCACCGTGGTCAATCAGGCGGATATTAATCTTGCGGTTTGCCAGAGCGCCAAGCACCTTCACTGCGATAGCAGGTGATGTGGAAAGTTCACGTCCCACGATGGCAATCATGGCGATATCATGATTGAATGAGATGGAGGATGGCTGAATCCGGTCACGGAGAACTTCTTCCAGTTCCCCTTCGATAGGCTTCACCTGTGCTTCCGGTGCCACGACAGTCAGAGAGTCGATGCCGGTCAGCAGGTTTTTGATTGTAATTCCGTATTCTTCGAAAATCCGCAAAATCTCTGCTCTTACTTCCGGAACTTCGTTCAGGCGTTCTTTTTCAATAGCGATGGTGGTGTTCCCCTTCTTTCCGGAGATACCGGTGATATCCAGCTTGCTCTGGAAATAGTCGGCATTCTTTACAATCAGGGTACCTGCATCTTCCGGACGGTTGGTATTGCGGATATTAATCGGAATACCCATTTTTACCACAGGGAAGATGGTTTCTTCATGGAGCACAGCTGCTCCCATGTAGGAAAGTTCTCTCAATTCCTTATATGTGATTACCGGTACAGACAGCGGATTGTCCACGATGCGTGGGTCAGCCATCAGGAAACCGGAAACATCGGTCCAGTTTTCATAAACATCAGCACCGGAAACTGCTGCCACAATGGCACCGGTAATATCAGAACCACCTCTGGAAAATGCTCTGATGGTTCCATCCGGCATAGTGCCATAGAAACCAGGGATTACTGCACCTTCGCAGGATGCAAGTTTTGCGCCAAGCACTGCTCTGGTCTTTTCTTCATCATACTGCCCTGCTTCATCCAGGAAAATATGACCTTCCGCATCCACGAACTCCCATCCCAGGAATTCAGCCAGAATTCTCGCATTGAGGTATTCCCCACGGCTGATGACATAATCTTTTAGATCCGGGTTCATCATGGCGTCAGCGATTTTGCCGAATTCTTCGTCTACATCCAGCTTTACACCCAGACTGCGGACCATAACCTTATATCTGGACTGCAGCTTGGACAGAATTTCTTCTGCGTCAGCACGTTCTTTCTTTTCCGTGCAGGCAATGAGCAGGTCAGTCACCTTGATATCATCGCCGGAGCGCTTACCCGGTGCACTGGCAACCACATACTTTCTTTCCGATTCTGCCTGAATGATTTCAGCCACTTTGCGGAACTGAGCAGCATTGGCTAATGAGGTACCTCCAAACTTTGCTACTTTCAGATCCAGTTTGGCATCCTGATGGAACATGGTCCGCAGAGATTCATCGTGAATCTGAGTTATATCGTACTGAGTAGTCTGATATACGAAATAGTTGAGCCAGTTGGAGTACAGCAGGTTGGCACAGCTTCTCCACTTTACCACAGGCGGTTTTGTATCATCGTCGTTTGGATAATAGTTGCATGGAATTTCAGGATTGATTCCCGCATTCTTATCGCGGACATATTCCTTCTCCAGGGTATTCCAGTCATATTCAGAATGTCCCATTACGAAAATCTGAC
>JAFYKS010000235.1 GCA_017537495.1 Bacillota bacterium
TGAAATTATTTCGCCGAAGCAGGATTCCGATAGCCATGATAATGAACATTGGTGCTACGGCCTTTAATGCAATAATAAAATTCTGCAGCAAAATATTCGCCTTCTTTCTGATTATCTTCTGCTATATTAGCACATAATAAGATTGTGTGCAAGATTAGCGGACAATGTTAAGATTATGATAATTATTATCATTTATCGTGTTTAAACTTGAAAATTAATGGTATACTATAGTTAAATAAAGGAGGTATATATTATGAGACTGAGAGATAAAATTGCAATCGTTACCGGCGGCAGCCGTGGAATCGGCCTCGCCACTGTAAAGGCATTTTTAAATGAAGGAGCCACTGTGATCCTCTGTGCAAGCCGTCTGGAATCTGCACAGAAAGCTGCAGAAGAACTGAAAAAAGAATTTCCAGATTCACAGATTGAAGGTATCGCACCAGATCTGTCCAGCCTGGAAAGCGTAAAAAAAGCATTTGAAGCAGTGGCTGAAAAATATGGCCGCATCGATATTCTGGTAAACAACGCGGGGATTTCCGAAAGCACCCCGTTTTCAAAATATGAAGAAAGCATTTTCGACAAGGTAATGGATCTGAATGTAAAGGGCCTCTTTACCGGTTCTAAGGCCGCAGCCGATGTCATGATTCCGCAGGGAAGCGGTGTAATTCTGAATACTTCCTCCATGGTCAGTCTCCACGGTCAGCCAACCGGTATCGCTTATCCTACTTCCAAGTTTGCAGTAAACGGTTTCACCCGTTCCCTGGCCAGAGAACTTGGTCCGAAAGGCATCCGTGTAAATGCAGTAGCACCCGGCATCATCGAAACTGATATGATGAAAGCCGTTCCAAAAGGCATTATTGAGCCGATGATGGCGCAGATTCCACTCCGCCGTCTGGGCAAGCCAGAAGACATTGCCAACGCATATGTTTTCCTGGCATCTGAAGAAGCATCCTATATCACCGGCATCGTCCTCAGTGTGGACGGGCTGGCGAGAACATAATTCTCCTTTCTGATGTTTTTCAGCTAACAGAAGAGCACCTCGTTATGAGGTGCTTTTCTTATGTTATAAACGGATTACACTGTATACAATATAAAATGCTACCCCCAATCTCCAGGGATAGCATCCACTTATTTAATATTTAATTTCCTGAATATATGTCAGCCGGCAAGTTCGCAGACACTGCCGCTGCAGTCACAGATGCAGCCATGCACCCGGTTTTCCAGCTTTTTCAGCTGCTTCTTCGCTGCATATAATCCGATGTAAATAACGATTCCGATGATGATTCCCTGTAACATGATGCTGCCTCCTTTGTGATTTTCATTCAAGTTAGTTTATTCTAACTCCTTTTCTTATCCACATTATATCGCATCATTTACCAGTTGTCAATCACCATTTGATAATAATTATCATTTTTATTCTATTATTTTCTTTTCCAGCGCTTTCTGCATTTCCGCTGTAAATCCGCACGTCTCCAGACATTTCCTGAAATTCCTCTCTTCAAAAGCATCTAGAAGCGCTTCCATAGTTTCCGGCCTTGAATCCAGCACCTTCTTTACCCGTTCCATCAAATCCGGAATGGCCGCAAGATATTCTTCAGGAACAGGGAAATTCTTCATAAGCCGGTTAATTCCGTCCGTATTCAGCGTACTGCTGATCATATAATCTGCAATGATATCCTGCCGTGCCGCACCGGCCAGATAAAGGACCATGGCCGCAGTAATACCGGTACGGTCTTTTCCTGCAGAGCAGAGAAATACAACTGCGCCCTTATCCAGGCCCTCACTGATTCCCCGCAAAATATCCGCGCAGCACTCCATATTTCCAAATACAGTTTCTACATAGTCCAGCTGCATGCTCTTCAGGATGGTTTCTTTCGACCGTTCTGCTCCGTGAACATGACTGTCCAGTTCCTTCATCAGGTTATAGTGGCGGTATTCCATGCCGTCCATCAAAAGTATTGGAGATGCCGTTGCTTCATTTTCACTTCTCAGGTCGATAACCGTCCGAATATTCCGTTCCGCAAGTTCTTCCCAATCGGATGCACTCAGACCAGCCAGAGAGTCACTGCGGTAAAGACAGCCCCAGCGGGTTGATTTTGCCGGGCCTGCAGGAATGCCGCCCAGATCTCTGAAATTATGTGCACCTTCCAGTGCGACCCTCTTCATGTATTTCATTTCCTGTTATCTCCCTGTCAGAATTTTTTCATATAGTGAATACATCTCCTGGCTGAAGCAGCAGAAGGTAATTTCCATATTATAATCCGGATGAGACTCCAGCCACTGAGCCACTGTCCGGCAGGCGATTTCTGATGCTTCCAGCCACGGGTATCCGTATACACCGCA